>NZ_JBQLZL010000052.1:0-40606 GCF_052168255.1 Almyronema sp.
AGTCTATTCCCACCGATTTAACCGAAGGGATTAAAACTATTCGCTTTCGATAAATATTGAACAGCCTTGGCTCTGCATACGTTTCGTCATTTTCATCTGTACCTTTTTTTTGAAGAATCGGTATTACGTGCAACCCAGTTTCGTAACCCTTACCTTAAATCTCTCTGCCAAAGTGGGAGAAGACTTTTAATCCGGTTCCCTGCCTGCCATTTTGCCGCAGGGGTTGGGGGACACTGACAAAAGGGGGGTTCACCCCAGCTTTAGCGGCTTCAGCCGGGTTTAGGGAATGCGCTGATCGATGCGATAGCGGCCATCCCGATTTTCCGGTAGTTGGCGGCGTAGCGCTTCGCAAACTTCTAGGTAAGTTTCAAACCCACGGTATTCGCCTTGTCCACTCTGCTGCCAGTGGGGGGGAGCGCTGCTGTCAGCGCCTCGTTCTCGCCAGAAAGATTCGCCGCAGTAGGGATCCCGCAGTCGGAAGCCTCGGGGATCGAGGTTATGTTCTTGGCGAATCAGGTTTTCGCGTTCTACGGTGCGAGAATGTCGGAGATATTGTCCGGCCTGGGGGCGCTCAACTACGGTTTCTAGCGCTCCCGATTCGGGATTGAATCGGCCTAAGGGAATGATGCTGGTTGCCCCGGTGGTTGTTTCTCGCTCAATGCCAGGAGCCTGATTTTCTAAGTCACCTTCCGCCTGGTCGCGCTCGTCTAACCAGGCATGGCCGCACAACTCATGACCCAAAATCAGCCAGGGAGGGTTTTCTTCTAAAGCGCCGCCCACCGTAGCAGACCCCCAAACCCGCCGACTGTTGGGCGAGGGCACAATCACCCGCTGATGGCCTTGCACGGGTCGTTGCTCGTCGTTGATTTCGATGGTCCAGGTATTGCTAAAGCCGACAAAGTCGCAGAGACAGGTTGAACCAGTTGGGGTACTGGAAGCGGCTGCGGGTGAAGGAGACTGTGCCCCAAAGAGTCCGGCAAAGAAGCCGCCGATCGCCCCAAAAAAGCCACCAATCGCGCCGACAATTGGCCCTAGCAGGGGCACCCGTCCACCGACGCTGCCAATGGTATTGCCCAGTTCGTAGCCCGCCCGTGCCCCTTGAATTAGCCCGCCTAGTGCCCCCGGGCAAAACCCGGTATCTAAGCTGACTTCACCGGAGGTACGATCGACGCGAGGATTGCCGCCAGCAGACAACGTTCTCAAATAAGTTTCTACGGTTTCGGCGTTGGTGGGTTGGCGGCCTGCTGCGTCGGGGGTGGGGATGGGCTGGCTGGGGCGATCGACGCGTAAACGCCGCATCAATAGCGGTTGATGGCTGGGGGTGAGGGTGGGTGGCGATGTCTGCCAGCGTTGGCCAATGCGATCGGCTTCTTGTTCGTAGCGATCGCCTGCTGACGAAAGGTGGGCAACGCTTTGGGGTGGGCGGTTCTGTTGCCCTTGCTGCAAAACATGAACTAGCTCGTGGGCTAGAAGCTGCTGGCTGGCAGCGCTTGTAGAGTATTGTCCGGGGGCAAAAACGATATGCGACCCTACGGTATAGGCCAGAGCGTTTACCGCCAGAGCCGACTGCTGGGCTTTAGTATCGGTATGCAGCCGCACCTGATGCAGGTCGGTGCCTAAGCGTGTAGACATTTCCAGGCGATCGCGTGGGGGCAAGGGCTGACCTGGCGATCGCAGCACTTCATGCACAATTGGCGGAATGGCCGCAGCGGGCGGGTGGCGACAGTTGGCACCCGACTTGGCTGCTGTCGCACAAGCGCAGCGCCGCTGAAGTGGGGCTGTCGGTAGCGTCAGCGTGGGTGGAGCGGTAATCGGAGGAGCTTTTGACCTCATGGGTAAACAAAACATCAGACCATCAACGAAGGCTTGGGTGCTAGCTCAGTTTCAGCTAGGTGACTTCACACTCGCCGACCAAAACGCGGTTGCGCTCAGGAGCGGCTGTGGAGGGAGCAATTTCTAAACCGTATCGACCCGGTCGTAGGTGTCGCAGGGTAACGGTTTGTTCGCTGCCAATGGCTAAGTTGCCCGACTGGACGGAAGAGGCTGGCCGCCCTACCCCTGAACCGCAATCATCAGCCCAGCCATTAAAGCTAAGAAAATATTGCGGGCTGTCGGCTCTTCTCCCTCGCTGATCGCGGGGTCTTTGGCTGGGGTCAGGAATTTGCTCTTCCCAACGAGCAGTAATTCTAATTTGCACTGAATCTCGCTCTACCAATAGCCCCCCCGGCCCAGGGTGGCCGTCTTCAGGAATGTGGGCAAAGCCGCGCTCACCGACAAAGGCTGTCCGTGGCCACGGCAACGCCTGACCGCGACCTTTAGCGCGACTACACGCTGGGCCTGTATCTAAGGGTTCTGCCCGATCGGGTTCAGTAATGGGGTCAGGCCGATCTGGCTCAATGCGTTGCCGTGCTATTTGCATTGGCTCTGTGGCTAAAGTTTGGGCGGGGGGCGAGGCTGCTGCTAGGGGTGGGTTGCCTGGTTGACGGGCAGCGCTGATAGACGTTTGCTGGATGATATGGGTTAGCTCATGAGCCAGCAAGCGCCGCCCGGTTAGCGTTTGGGGGGCAAATTGAGCCGCGCCAAAGACAATATGGTTGCCGACTGTATAAGCGTTGGCTCTGAGCTGGCTAGCCGATTGGGCGGCGATCGCGTCGGTATGAATGTGGACTTGCGCCAAACTTGCGCCAAACCGCGCTTCCATCCAGGAGCGTGTTTCAGCATCGAGTGGTCGCCCCGGCGATCGCAAAACATCATGCACAACGGCGGGAACGTTGCCGCCCCACCCCATAGCGTTGGGGGTGGCGGCAGGACTGGCGATCGCCCTAGGCGTCAGCTGAGCCGAGTTTTCTGAACTGGCTACGATTTGATTGGCGATGCGATCCGCTTCTTGTTCGCTGGGGTCGGCGGGCGGGCTGACTTTGAGCTGCGGCTGAATGATGAAAGCAGACGATGACAGCAATTCGTGGCTGACCGTAGGTGCCGATGTTAGCGGCTGAGGTGGCTTTGCCGATTTAGCCAAACCCAAAGCTGAAACTGCCACAGGCGATCGCTGGCAAGAAACTAAGCGTTGCTTCATTGGCTCCCCCACTCATAAGCGCGAGCTACCGCTATAGCCCCCTAGGGCTGAACCCCTTAAAGGGCTGAAAGCCTGTTACAGAAAGCTTTTATTTTGCCTGGTACCTTCAACCTTTTATCTAGGGTTAGACCTATAGCCGTAGCCCCAAGCGTTAAGATGCTCAAATAGCTACAAACCCCGGATAGAAAAGCTTTCCTGCTGCCCTTAGCCTTGGGCTATACCACAGTGATAGCCTAAGGCGGAAGGCGTTAGCCGCGATCGCAGCAAAGCTTTATACTGGCGCGATGGTCTTTGCCAGTGAAGGCTTAAAAAGCAACCCCATTTGGCGGCTTACTTTCCGGGGAAGAAAGCTTGAACGGTAGCAGTAGCTGAATTGACTAAAACTGTAAAAAAATCCCCAGGGCTGGGTTTGTCGCTGTCTAGGCGGCGTTGAAACTGTACTTGCCAATGTCCGCCCTGAACAGAAGCCCGAACTTGATAAAGAGAGACGTTATAGCCCTGTTCGCTGGCAAAGTGAATCGCCGTTTGAATCGCGTGGGTTTTTTCCATAGAAGAGTTATCCTGCAAGCGGTTTGTTGCTAAAGGCAAAAGCAAAACTTTGCTGTCAGCGGCTTGCAGCCATTGAAGGTCTTAACGCTTGTAGCGACAGCTATAGCGGTGTCAAGATGGCTCAAAGCAATCCCCCGGCAATGCCCCCAATTAAGGCACCAATGCCTGCGCCAATGCCTGCGCCTAAACCACCACCGATCAAAGCACCAATGCCTGCACCCGCCAGTGCCCCACCACCAATGCCTAGCAGCACCTTGGCAAGGCGACTGAGTCCTGGGCACCAGTTCGCTTTTTGGGTCTTGGTCAACCGAATATAGTCGTTGACGGTTTGGCGACAGCCGCCTGTTTTAGGCAACGCTTCGGCACAGGTCAAGTCAACCGTATGGGCTTTGCACTCACTTTCTTTGAGAAAAGCCTGATACTCAGCGACCGTCATTAAAGGATTATCGGGTGGATCTCCTTTCGGTAAATACCCTCTGGGTTGCCCCTGG
Source organism: Almyronema sp. (assembly GCF_052168255.1). NCBI lineage: Bacteria > Bacillati > Cyanobacteriota > Cyanophyceae > Nodosilineales > Nodosilineaceae > Almyronema > Almyronema sp. Next base: position 4,117 of record NZ_JBQLZL010000052.1, read on the forward strand.
CAGCCCGTCGGCCATTTGGCTTGCCAATCTGCTATGTGTGACTGCTCATGGGCCCGCACACAGCCTTCGGTGCCGCAAGCCGCGCCCGCCCAGTTGTTTAAGACTACCTCGTAGCCGCCACTGCCATTACACTGAATGGTGGCGCTGCCCTGCTCAGGCTCAGGTTTTTGGCGAGTGTCATGGGGGCGTTCGCCAGTGGCTTTGGTGGGCGCGGGCTGATTTTTGCGGTTCGTCTGTAAGCTGGGCTGAAGCTTTTCTAGCAAGCTAGAGCGACTGAGGGCTGGCGGCGAAAACAGCAACGGCCCTATTTCGTGTAAACGGGTCGGCTCTTCTGTCGTTTGAGATGAAGCCGACTGCGTTTGAGTCGCTAAGCGGCGCTGCTGGCAGGCTGAACATTTGCCGCTTAAACCAGCCGCTTTGCCACAGCCGCATTGAGATTTCTTCACCAGGGGCGAAGCGGCTGAGGCCAACGATTGCCCCGGCGGCTTGAGTAGCGCTTTGGTGCCACTACTCATGGCTGCAATCCCTGGTAGATAGATTGGGCAATGTGTTGGCCAATCGCTGAGGAAGAGGCGTCAGCCGCGATTTGCAAGTGACCGCCCTCTAATCGGCCAATTTGCTGGGTTTGGCTCAGGGTAGGGGGACAACCATGTTCGCTAAACAGGCGGGCGAGTTCTTGTTGAAGTGCTAGTTGCAGCTGATCGCGATCGACTGTAGTAAAGCCGTGCAGAATCAGGCGATCGATCGATAGCGAGAGGGGCGCTGTGTTTGAGTTCATAGCCAACCTCCAATTTCGGCGTCGGTTAACGTTTTATCAAGCTTGGTATATTCGGTTTTTGCTGCCCGCAGTAGATGAGACATTTGTAGCGGCACATTTTCATCGGCGGCGAGAAAAGCTGCATTGAGGGCTACATTGCGAATATTGCCCCCGGTAATATTGAGTCGGGCGAGTTTGGGATAGTCAAGGGCTTGGGTGGGCAGCGACGCTGGAAAAATGCGCCGCCAGATTTCTAGACGCTGGGCAACATCTGGAAAAGGAAACTGCACCAAAAAGCGCAACCGCCGCAAAAAAGCTGAATCAATTGATTTTTTCAGGTTGGTGGTAAGAATGGCTAGCCCTCGATAGGCTTCCATCCGCTGCAGCAAATAGCTCACTTCGATGTTGGCGTAGCGATCGTGGGCGTCTTTCACCTCGCTGCGTTTGCCAAACAGGGCGTCGGCTTCATCAAACAGTAAGATAGCGCCGCCAGCCTCGGCGGCATCAAAAACCTGCCGCAGATTTTTCTCGGTTTCGCCAACATATTTGCTAACGACCTGGCTGAGGTCAATGCGGTAGAGATCTAGCCGTAGCTCATGGGCTAGCACCGCCGCTGCTAATGTTTTGCCCGTACCGCTTGGCCCAGCAAACAAGGCACTAATGCCCAAGCCGCTGGCGCTGGGGGGCGAAAAAGCCCAGGTGTCATAGACTTTGGCTTGCTGCCGGACTTGAGCAGCAATCTCTTGCAGCATTTGCAGTTCCCGTTCGGGCAACACCAGGTCGGCCCAGGTCGCTACGGCTGTTAGCCGTTGAGCTAGGTGTTCTAACTGGGGGCGCGATCGCAGGCGGCAGCTATCCCAGAGCTGAGTGGCTAGTGCGGCGGTTGAGGTGAGCGGCTGTTGGCTGACTTCGGCCCACACCGACTCAATCGTGGCCGGACTGAGATTAAACTGCGATACCAGAGCGTCAATCTGGCCGTTGAGTTCAAGCGGTGAGAGGGTCTGTTGCCAGATCTGACGTTGCTCGGCCCAATGCGAACGGCTGACTTCTAAATATACGAGGGGGCGATCGCCTGTGAGTATTGGCGCTGGGCTGGCGATCGCCAGTCTGGCTTGTAAACTTTCCAGCCATGGCTTGACCGTTTGCTGCAAGGCGCTGGGCGTTAAGCCCTCACAGTCTAAAAACAAAGCACTGTGGCTCAAAAGCGCTTCTCGCTCCCACAGCCGCGCCAGGGCTTCTCGCTCACTAATGGCGGTAGGGATATCAATAGCTCGGATCTGATAGAGATGCGCCTCTAGCGTTTGGCAGGCAACAGCGGCGATCGCTTGGGGTTCTGCCGCTGTCTGGCTGCAAAATTGCACCAAGGGGCTAGGCTGAGCGCGCCAAACGTCAACCAGGCGCTGTACCAAGGGCTGACGCGAGGGTAACAGCCAATCGGGTGGGGCGACGAGCCGAATTAAACCTTGCAGGCGATCGTCTACGTAAGGCACGCCTGCTAAATAGTGCAGTACCCGCTCATCAATTCGTAAACGGCTTTGCGTCAGGCTATCGCTTTCAGTGACTTCAATTAGCCGCCAGCGTCGTAGCGGTGCAATAGGGGCGATCGCACTCCAATGCGCTGCTGGAAAAACCGCTAGCGCCAAGCTAAAGGTGGCATAGGTAAACCGATCACCCCCTTGTGCCGTGGCACAAAGCTGAGCTAACGAAGCGCTCAGTTCAACCCCAGCACACAGCAGCAGCACCTGTTGTTCAAAGGGGGTGAGCTGAAACACCGCGCTGAGATAACTCAAAGTTGACGGGGCTGATGGCTGAGACAGGGCGGATAGCGGTTCTCTATCTGCCGCCGCCGCTACTCCCTGCGAGGCTACATAATGACGCAACTGCTGACGAATACCGTCGAGAGCGGCAGCAAGGGCTTGTTGATTGGTGGTTTGCCAGTCGAGCGCAGCAGTCATAGGCGTTGGCTATAGCACTTGCAAAGTTGGCCCCGTGAATGGCCCCGTATCGGGTGTGAGACGGCTTTCTGCTCCATCGACGCGCAGCCGCACCAGGTAGGTGGCAGGCGTCAGGTCGCCAGGAAGGGCAATATTGAGCGTGCCTGTGGTTGGCGGATCTGCCGCCGATCGCTGAGGCACCGCAATGGCGCGATCGCCCAGGAACAAAACAACCCGCTGCTTCCGCCCGATAGGGGGAGCTACGGGTAAATTTAAGGTGGCTCCGGCGGTTACGCTGGCGGGCGGCGTCAGCGTGGGGCGTAGCATAAAAGCGATCGTGTTAGATTCAAAGCCTCGATGGGGTTCGTCAGGGCTGCTGGTGCCAAAATCAACCAGATGCAGCACCTGTACCGTGTTGATACCAGCCGATAAGTCCATGGGCAGCGTCACTGAAATTTGGCGATCGCTCATGTCAGTAGCTACTGGGGTAACAAGCTGCTCGTCGCCAAAGCGTAGCCGTAGATTCGCTGCTTTGAGATTTTCGCCCTGTAGGATCAACCTGCCGCCGGGTTCCAAAATTTGCGGCTGAATGGTGTTAATCAGTGGCCGCTTAAAAGGCTGCACGCTCAAATTAGCTGCACGCACAGGCAGAGCTGCCCGTGCAGGCAGTTCGCTTTCAATCAGCACTACCGAAACTTGATAAGCCGCTGTCGGGCGATAGTGAGTCTGAAACGCGGCCCATAGCTTAGAAACTTCTTCGGTACTCAAAGCCGCTGGCGTGACTTTAATCCCCTCAATCTGCTGTGCCAGTGTAGACACAGCCAGCACATTTTCCGGCGGATCAACGAGGGCGGCTAACCGAGCGCTGATCAGCTCTCGGGGTAAAACACCCACTTCATGTAAAAGCTGCATGCCATAGCCCAACATGATTTCTGAGCGAAAGGCTACCCGACTGTAAGCACTCAACAGGTAGTGCAGGTTGAGCGCCAAAGGGGGACAACTGATGCGATCGCCCTGGGAGTCTCTAGCTGGGTAGCCGATATTGCGCCAGCCCACATTGGGAGTGACCTGATAGAGAAACAGATTGAGCCTATCGACGTCGCCCTGGGTATCCGCTGGCACTACCAGATCGGGGGGCTGCACCGTTACATCCGGCACACTGCCACCAAAATCTCCAGAAGCAGCAGCCAGCCGATTGTCTAGCAGTCCTTTCAAAATGGCGGTGACAGCGCCAATTGCAAGCGCGGTACTCATGATTAGCCTCCAGAATGCGAGGCACGACGGGATTGAAGATAGTCTTCAAGGCAGAGATGGGTCGTTGGTTTAGATCGGCGCGGGGGCGGCGGGGCGGGGCTAGGGAGGGTAGCGCGAACATCAATGCGGCCAATGGTGATCTCAATAGGGGCGGCAACTGCGGACGGCGCGTTTTGATGAGGGAGAGCAGGGCGCGGAGATGGAGCCGCTAGCGGCGGATGGGTGGGGGGCAGAAGGGGGGCAGCCGCCGCTGCCGGAGGAGGTGGAGTAATAGGAGAGGCCGTTTGGGGTACAGAAGCCGCAGGCGCAGAAGGGGGATGCGGTAGTGACCAGGAAATAGGCGGTGGGGCAGGGGAAGAGGGGGCGACTGCAGTGGGGGATGGCGGCGGCACGGCGAGCGGTGGGCGATCGCTGGGGGGAAAGGCACCTAGCGGCTCTTGATTGGCCGTATCAGGCGCTAAAGAGATGACAGCGGGTTTGAGGGCGGGTGAGGCTGAATGGGGGACAGGAACAGGCGCGATCGCCTGCGAAGAGGGGGGGTGAGGGTAGGAAATTGGCGGTGAGCTAAGGGGAGGTTGAGAAGGGATAACCTGGGCCGGGGGGCGAGCAACGGTTTCTGCGGCTGTTAGGCTGGTGGCGGGCAGGGCTGTTTCAAACCGAGCGGCCAGCCGGGGTTGCAAAGTTGGAGCCAGGTTGAGGGTTTTGGCGGCAATCTGTTGCAGGTAGTTCATCCGTAAATCATCTCCAGATAAATCTGGCGGCGCTGAGGGCTAAGAGCCAAAATGTCGGCTTCGTGCCAGCCATAGGCAGACGCCAGCAAGTGAACCTCTTGCAACAGCCGCTGGGCTAAAGCATTGAGTTCAGCCCAGAAAAAAGTCACTACATCAAAGGCAACTTGCCACTGATGCTGACAGGTTGGGCAATCCAGCGCCAAGCGAATATCAGCTTGCGGGTCAGCTTGTTCCATTTGAGTGAGGATGGCCGTGATGACCGCTGCGGGCAGTTCAGCGGCCTCTATTGGCTGGGACAACTGTTTGACGCTTAGAAGGCAGCGCTGGAACAGGTGTTGGGTGGCGATCGCCAGATCGGGTTGGTCCGCGATCGCAGCTAAATCTTCACTGTTGGGCAACCGAAACTGCACCTGGTAGCCTGCGACTGCGACTGCAAGCGGCAGGTCAGCAGCCGACAGGCGAATATCGTCTGTCATCAAGGTCAGTTCTAAGCGATCGCCACAGTGAGGACAGGTCGCTACGCTGACAATCTCAGACCCCATGATCTGCTCTCGCAGGCTTAAAAGCTGGGCGTCGCGCTGACCCAGGCTGAGCTGGGCGAGCTGCTGCCAACTTGTCTGCGGACAAGCGGCGGCCAGCAGCAGCAGTGCCCGGTGCCGATTGGGCTGGCCTGAACCTTGTTCCCAAATCGTCAATAGCTCAGCAGCGGAGAGCGATCGCATGGTTAAGCAGGTTCAACAAAGCTGGGTTCGGTCGGTTCGGTAACGTCGTAGTCTCGCTCCCAGCCTTCGTTTTGCAGCGTCAGCATTTGAATGGCGATGGCATTGGCGTTAGCGTCTAGCTCTGGCAGGGCTTGAAATTCTGAAACCCAGCAACGATAGACTTTATAGGCGATCGCCACCTGTCCGGCTTCATTCATCATTTCGATAATGATGTCTTTGCGAAAGTCTTTCAGCGAAACTTCGGCTCCCAAACCAGAGCCATAGTTCCAGACTTTATTCGCCCACTGCTCAAAGTCTTTATCGTGAGTAACGCCGCGCTCTAGGGCGATGGGTTCATACTTACTCTGCCCAGGCGACTTGCGCACCGTGCTGGGGTCGCCGCCTTCGCGATGTTCCACTACTTCGGTAGTGCGTTTGAGGGCACCGACTTTGCTAATGCCAGCCACATAGCGCCCGTCCCACTTGACGCGAAACTTAAAGTTTTTGTAGGGGTCAAAGCGTTGAGCATTGACACTAAACTGAGCCATGATGCGCTCCTCCTAGGTTTGAATCTGGCCAGCAAGCTGCTGTAATTTAATGAAGACAAATTCGGCTGGCTTCAGCGGCGCAAACCCAACCAAAATGTTAACCATGCCGCGATCGATGTCGTTTTGGGTGGTGGTTTCTTTGTCGCACTTCACCAGGTAGGCTTGGCGCGGTGTCTGCCCCTGAAAAGCACCCTGCCGAAATAAGGTATTCATAAACGCCCCCACATTGAGGCGAATTTGGGCCCAGAGTGGCTCATCGTTGGGTTCAAAAACCACCCACTTCAGCCCCCGAAACAAGGTTTCTTCAATAAACAGCGCCAGCCGTCGTACCGGGACATATTTATACTCAGAGCCAATGGCATCTGCGCCGTCTAAGGTGCGTGCGCCCCAGCAAATCGTGCCGTAAATGGGGAAGGTGCGCAGACAGTTAATCGCCAGCGGATTGAGCGTACCGTTTTCGGCATCTGTGAGCGGCGTCTCTAGCTTAAAAACGTTGCTGAGCGTGGCTTCGGTGCCAGCTGGCGCTTTCCAAACACCGCGATCGCTGTCCGTTCGGGCATAGAGTCCGGCGAGCGTACCGCTAGGCCCCACGGCTCTAAGCTTGAAGTCATTCAGCGGGTCGGGCATTAAAACGCGGGGAAAATAAAAGGCGGCGTTTTGGCTGCGCAAATTATTGTTGGCATCGAGCCAGTCTTTTACTTCCTGAACGGCGTCAACGCCTGTGGGAGGGTCGATTAGCAAGAAGGCTCGCCGTTCTTCACAGAAGTCTCTAGCCGCTGCCAGTACGGCAAAAGCGTCGGTAGCCGATAAGGCATCTGTTCCAGCTATGACAGCGGTTCTGGGAATACAAAGGAGATTGAACAAATCCACATCACGTAGCGCATTCATCCCGGTTTTAGCGGTAGAATCGCCAATCAAAGCAGTGCTATTGGGCGGGCTACCATCAGCACCGACGGTACCTATGCCCTGTGCGGTACTGGCGATCGCGGCTCCAGCCCCTAGGGCGTAGCTTTGGACGTTGGCGGCGGCGGTATCGAGTCCTAATTCTGCCACGGTTGAACTGTCGGTTACCGGGGCGGTGATCGTGACGCTATCGCCCGCATTGCCCGAAAGAAGGACTAAACGCCCTGGCCCAAAGGGATAAATCGCCACGCGGGCAGCGGTAAAGCTAGTGGCTGCATTGGCATTGCGAATTGCCGTTTCTAAAGCCGCTGCGATCGCGCTTAGGGTATTGGCTCCGGTGGCGAACGTTGCCGTTTCGGGGGTACCAGCCGCAAAGGCCATCGCCACCGTGTCTCCGGTTGAAACCAGCGGCGTTGAGCTAATAGGCTCAGAAACGAACGCGGCAACAGTGGTGGCAGTCGCGCCTAGCCCCAAGTCGTCAACCAAGGTATCGGTTCCTGATTGGGCAACGCTAACGGCGGTGGCGGCTGTCCCTGCCAGCACAATTAGCCGTTCGTCAGCGGCACCCGCGTCGCGGTAGGCAATCACCCGCGCATTGGCAAAAGCCTCGGCGTCGCCAGCCGCACCGGGATCGCTAGAGGCCGCCCGTATGCGAGTTTCTAGCTCCGTTCGTGCTTGATCAATATCGCCCATCGTCGCTAGACTGAGCGTTATTGGGCCACTGCCGCCGACGGTGATTTCGATCTGACCACTCAGCGGCCAGCCAGCCCCGCTCAAATCTGCAGATAAAACCCCAGCCCGCGCTTCACCTGCTAGCAGCCCCAGCTTAGCCGCCGTTGGATCGCTCGCGGCGGCAAAAGTCAGGCGATCGCTAGCCGCCGTGGGGCCAGCTAAAATTCTCAAGCGATCGTCTCCGATGGCAACGCTCGCCTGTGAAAAAGCTTTGAGATCTGGACGAGCTGCCTGAATCGCAGCGGCTAATAAGGTGCGGGCTTCGGCTAGGGAGGTGGGCGTAGCCGCTAGTCGGGCAATGCCTGAGTGACTGCCAATGGTAACGCTAAGCTGGCGATTGGGATTGGTAATCGCCGGAAAGGGGTTGAGGGGAGCCGAGACGGTTCCTGTTTGGGCAGGACGGCTGCTACCTGTGGGCGTCACTCTGATCAGCTTGGAGCCGGAAAACTCATCATTAACCACGGCACCGACAAACCGCGCCAGATCGGTTGCATCCATAGTTAGGCCGTTAAAAACCTCGGAACGAACGATCACTTCCTGGCCGTTGCTGGTTTCGATTAAGGCAACGCTTAAGTTGAAGCGATCGCCCGAAAGGGGCGTCGGATAGTCAATATTGACGCGCAGATTGTTGCCCCAGGTGCCAGGATTGATCAATTCAGGGTGGGTCGTTGGGTCACGCTGTCCGGCTTGTACGGTCAACGCGGTTGCGCCGCCCATGCTGGCCTGAATTTGCACATCGGCTGCGGCAACGTCACCGCTGGCAGTGCGCACGACCCAAGCTTCAGTGCCGCCATTTAAGAAAAACTGTTGAATCCCATAGCTGGCTTCGCTGCGACGATTGAGGCCACCAAACTCACGTTCAAAGTCGCCCATATTGAAAATTTGGACGGCTTTATTCATCAAGCCTTGAGAAAAATAACCCACAAAAGCCGCAATTGAGGTGGACACCCCCGCAATAGTACGGACACCACTGGGAATCTCCTCAATGTAAACGCCCGGATAGGTCGGTGTAATCGGCATGGGACGCTCTCCTAATTCAAGTACGACACCGCCAAGCCATAAAGTTAAGCAAGGATTGTGATGGCATGAGAGATGATATCTGGATCTAAATGCGGCGATCGCCAGAAATTTCAGCTCAATTAAAAATCAGTAGATGTGCCTCTCTACTCAGTCATGAAAGCAATTTCTCAACGAAGAAACCACAAATTGTAAGAAACAAGCACTATTCGTAAAAAAAGATCATCTAGGCGACCTTTCAGAGCAAAGAGCCGGATTGAGTCCAGCATAAAAAAATCCAGGCAATTGCCTGGATTTAAAAATTATTTTTGTGGAGCTAAGGCATCAAGGCTTAAGTGCCAAAAGATTTGCCACAGCCGCAGGTTTGGTTAGCATTAGGATTGGTAAACTGAAAACCTCCCCCAATTAACGCATCGCTGTAATCGAGCATCAGCCCGTAGAGATAAAGGAGACTTTTGCGATCGCAAATTACCTTAAAGCCCTCGTAATCGTAGACTTCGTCTTGTTCGGTAATGCTCTCAGGATCCGCAAAATCCATCATGTAGCTCATGCCAGAACAACCGCCTTGGCGAACCCCTACTCTCAAACAGAGATCTTGTCCCCCTTGGCTTTGACGCAAATTGAGGACGTGCTTCAGCGCCGCCTCCGACATCTGAATGCCTTTTGTAGGTTGGGTTACTTGTGTCATCGGGTTTAAAGAATTCCTTTCCGCTATCGATTCAAGTGAGGTTATGCCTGCAATCTTAGTTCAACCTCAGACCCTAACCAGTTAGAATCACTGCACACCTATCTTTCTAGGATAGCCTAGAGAATAGGTATCGTTTGGCTAGAAACGGTGCCTGCTCACATTCAACCAATTAAACAAATTTATATCGTGACTAGAAAATTCCCTATATCAGCCGCCGCTACCGCCGCCCTTTTGAGTTGCTGATGGCTATCAGGGCGCTCCCTCTGTTCGCAAATTCTTAATTTTTAAGACATTACTGATTATTAAGTCATCTGCTTTATGAGTTCGCTGAATCGATTTACCAGCCGTCGCATCAACCGTCTTCCGAAGCTGCCAGGGGTTTGGGAGGGCGATCGCCGCAGGTTAGAAGTGGGTGCCTTGGCTGAAGAACATGAAATGGCTGAAGCCAGTGGTGAGGGCGACTGCATTTTGTGGGTAGATGGCACTCAAGGGGTGGTGCGATCGATTAGCGTGGTTCCGGCTGAAACAGGTCATGAAGCTGTAGTTAGAGCCTTGCTGCAAGCGATCGAGCGGCCTCAAGGGCCAGCCGAACCCGGACGCCCGCAAAAAATTGTTGTGCGCGATCGCGAAATTCATTTTTTTCTACGAGGAGCGCTTCAAGAACTGGATATTGAGATTGACTATGTTCCCAGCTTGCCGCTAATCGACGAAATCTTTTCGGGGTTAATGCAGTATGTCCAGCAGAGTACCCCCAAGCTACCTGAAGCCTATGCAGAACGCCTGATTGATAAAGCGCATCAAATCTGGCAAGACGCCCCTTGGCATGTGCTAAACGAACAGCAAATTATTGCCCTAGAAATTAACCGCTGGGATATTCAAACTTTATATGTCTCGGTTTTGGGTATGGCTGGGGTCGAATATGGCCTGCTGATGTATCGATCTTTAGAATCGCTCAAGCAGTTTCGCCAGCGGGTTCTCAGCGTTCAAGGTTCTTCTAAGCAACTGCAGCAAGCTTTTTTAGAACAAGACTGTTTATTCGTTAATTTTGAGCTGATCGAAGACGACGACGAAGTCGAAATGCCGCCCTCAATGGCTCAGTTTTCGGCGCTGTGGAAAGGTATGGCTCCCAGCGCGGTAGAACCCGAATTTGGTAGCTTGCATCCGCTAGAAGGATTACGCAGTACCTTGGCTGTAGAAGAAGCTGCGACCACGATAGTGGCGCTAGAAGCTTTCCATCGCTTTCTGGCCAAGCACTATCGCACCCTAGAAAAGTCGCTTTTTCCGGCTATGAGCGGCCAATATCGCATTCCCAACCCTGAGGAAAATGCCAAACCCGCTACGGTGACCATTACCGTCCGTACCCTACCCGAAGTTGCCACAGAGTTAACCCAAGAAACTGAGCGGGCTGAGCGCTCTGGGGAACTACGGCTAGACGCAGGCGAACCCATTTTGCGCGATGACTATGTGCCCGAGGGAGCCATCATCATTTTGCGCCCCCTGCCGCACGCCTGGATTGATACGCTCACCCAACATCCTAAAACGTATCACCAGCCCAGTTTAGAAGCGGAAGAGCCTCTCTCGGCAATAGCTGTTGAAATTCCGGTTGTGCTGATTCAAACCTCGCGCCCTAAAGCCCAGGCGCTGATTCACGATCTGAAGCAGGCAGGGGGAATTCGCTCCGTTTGCTTCAACCAGGGCAATGATCCCATCAGCGACCAACAGTACGACTTGGGTTTGTTGCAGACGGGGGATGGTGAGTTTCATCTGTTTGGTGAATTTCTTAAAGGCGACAAAACAGACGAGCGCCGCTTGAAAGCTTGGCGACAGTGGCAAAAAGACAGCCAGGGGCGCTGTGGGGTGGTCATTGCGGCTGGGGTGACGGGAGCGGCTAGGGGGCAACCAGAACCTAAACACCTGATGGCCTTGTTTGAGGCGCGATCGCGATCGCCAGAAGAACTCAACCTCAGACCGCTTCAACTTCAGTTTGCCGTCGATTGGGAAGTTGACTTTTAGGGTCTGAAGTCTGCCGTAAACGTCAGCGCACTATTAAAATGTGTGAAGCTAACGTTAATTAGACAGGTTGAGCATGCGAGTTGCAATTGTCGGGGCTGGGTTGGCGGGTCTAGCTACAGCCGTTGATCTGGCCGATGCCGGACATGAGGTCGAAATTTTTGAGGCCCGTCCGTTTGTTGGTGGCAAAGTCGGTAGTTGGGTTGATAAAGACGGCAACCATATCGAAATGGGGCTGCATGTCTTTTTCTACAACTATGCCAACCTGTTTGCGCTAATGCAAAAAGTGGGCGCTTTAGACAACTTGCTAGCCAAGCAGCATACCCACACTTTCATCAACCGGGGGGGAGACGTTAGACAGCTAGACTTTCGCTTTCCACTGGGAGCGCCGTTTAACGGGCTGAAGGCTTTTTTCACAACGCCTCAACTTTCCTGGCAAGACAAGCTGCAAAATTCTCTGGCGCTGGCGACCAGTCCTGTGGTACGCGGTTTGGTGGACTACCAGGGGGCGATGAAGCAGATCCGAGCTTTAGACAAGTTTAGCTTTGCTGATTGGTTTCGCCGCCACGGCGGCTCGAATGGTAGCCTCAAACGGATGTGGAATCCGATTGCTTATGCCCTGGGTTTTATTGATACTGAACAAATCTCAGCCCGCTGTATGCTGACGATTTTTCAAATGTTTGCGACTAAAACAGAAGCTTCTCGCCTCAACTTGCTGGCAGGTTCTCCGGCTGAATATTTGCACAAGCCGATTGTGGATTATTTGACGGCACGCGGCGTAAAAATTCATACCCGACGGCAAACCCGCCAAATTTTGTTTACTGGCGAAGGTGACCATATTCAGGTGACTGGGTTGGTGGTGGCTAACGGCGATAGCGAAGAAACCATTACAGCAGATGCTTATCTGGCGGCTTGTGATGTGCCTGGGATTCAGCGGTTGTTGCCAACTGCGTGGCGATCGCTGCCAGAATTTGACAACATCTATCAGCTCGATGCCGTACCCGTGGCTACGGTGCAGCTTCGCTTTGATGGTTGGGTTACCGAATTGAACGACGCCGAGGCTCGACGACAGCTTGAGCGAGCCGCCGGACTCGACAACTTGCTCTATACGCCCGATGCCGATTTTTCTTGCTTTGCTGATTTGGCTTTGGCTAGCCCTAAAGACTACTACCGTCCGGGCGAAGGCTCTTTAATGCAGCTTGTGCTGACGCCTGGCGATCCGTTTATTAAGCAGAGCAACGAAGCGATCGCTCAGCACGTCCTCAAACAAGTGCAGGATCTTTTCCCCTCGTCTCGTGAGTTAAACATGACTTGGTACAGCGTTGTCAAACTGGCTAAGTCGCTCTACCGTGAAGCGCCCGGTATGGATCCTTACCGACCCGCTCAGAAAACGCCCATTGCTAACTTTTTCTTGGCTGGTAGCTATACGCAGCAAGACTATATCGATAGTATGGAAGGGGCAACCCTTTCCGGGAAGCAAGCGGCGGCGGCGATTTTAGCAACAGTTGGGTAATAGGGAGTATGAGCGACTGGCTGGAACACAGCGTATATGTTGATGTTGACGTTCCGATTGAAACTGCCTGGAGCCTTTGGTCTGACTTAGAGCAAATGCCGCGCTGGATGAAATGGATTGATTCTGTGCAGGTGTTGGCAGACGATCCTGAACTCTCGCGCTGGAAACTGGCTTCTCGCGGCTTTGAGTTTAGCTGGTTGTCGAGAATTACCAAACTGGTGCCCTATCAAATTATTCAGTGGGAGTCGGTGGATGGCTTGCCAAATCGAGGAGCCATTCGGTTTTACGACCATAAAGGCCGGAGTACGGTGAAGCTAACGATCGCTTATGCGATTCCTGGCCTGATTGGCAAATTGATGGATAATCTGTTTTTGGGGCGCGTTGTTGAATCGACTATTCAGGCTGATTTAAACCGCTTTCGTGACTATGCTTTAGCAGCCCAAGCCCAAGCCCAGCAGTAATGGCGCGGTGGACAATTCATTTGCCTTTGAAAAACGCTACGAAGAGTTTGAGTCGCAGCACGCTCACTTAGTTGCGGGTCTTGAGGGCATAGCTGACCTCAAAGAGCGGCGCTGGTATGCCACAGTGCTGCTGGGGCGGCTAATTTTAATCTACCTGCTGCAGCGGCGTGGCTTTATTGGCGACGGCGACGAATGGTACCTGCAAAATAAGCTGGGGCAAAGCCAGCAGCGGGGCGCGCATCAGTTTTATACCCAATTTCTTCAAGTCTTGTTTTTCCAGGGCTTTTGCTTGCCCACAAACGAGCGCCCCGCTGAGGTTACTCGCCTGCTGGGGCAGGTTCCCTATCTGGGCAGCAGCTTGTTTTGGCCGCACTGGTTGGAAGAACAATACCCCGACCTTAAAATTGGCGATCGCGTTTTTGAGGGGCTGCTGAGCTGGCTGAGTGAAAATCCCTGGCATCTGAGCGAAACGCCGCTGCCTGAGCAACAGCCCGCTGCGATCGATCTGCGGCAACTGGCGCAAATGTTTGAGCAGTTTTGGCAGGCTCAGCAGTTCAATCGTTTTTATCTCCAACCCGAAGTGTGGGCGGCGTTGTGGCAGCGATCGCTATCGGGCTTTATTGTTCAACAAGTTAACCAGCAGTTGCAAACGACCTTTACCACCCTGGCCGACTTGCGCAACGGCTTAAATGAACCCGTCTGTGAATATTTAGTTCAGGGTATTTTGCCACAGCTTTCCGTTTTAGATCCGGCTTGTGGCACGGGTTCGGGCTTGCTGGTGGCTTTGCAACTGCTAGTTGAAATTTACCAACCTGTCGTCACCTATGCCCAAAAAACGCGATCGCCGCAGCTAAAAACCTGGGTCAAAACTTGGGGGCTGGATCTGGCTACTAGCGCCTACAGCCTGAAAAAGTGGTTGCTGAGCCAGTGTCTCTATGGCATCGATCGATCAGAACTGGCGGTTGAAATTGCCCGACTGCAACTGCTGCTGTCGCTGATGGCTTCAGCGCCTACCGTTAGCGCGATCGAACCCTTGCCCCACCTTGATTTTAATATTGCGGCGGGGGATGCGCTGGTGGGTTTTGTCAGCGTAGATGAAGCCGGATTTGATGAAATTCCCCCGCTCTCAAGTGGGCGACGGCGGCGATCGCCAGTGGCTTTACAAGGCAATCTGCTACAGCCGCTAGCCGCAGAAACCTACCGCATGATTCTGGCCGAGAAAAATATTAGCTTAGAGCATTACCGCGATCAAACGTCTTTGATGGCTGAAGTGGGCAGCGTACCGCGCTACGTTCAGGCAGAATTTTTGCGCGATCGCATTGATGAATTAAACCAGCAGGCTCAGGCTAAACTCAATCAACTTTTGCTCAACGACTTCAGCCAGAAACACGGCATTCAGTATCGCTTTAGCCAGGGAAAATGGCAAAAACGGTTGCTCAACCAGGCCGATATGGCGGTGCTAAACCCTATTCACTGGGGCTTTCAGTTTCAGCAAATTTTATCGCGTCAGGGTGGCTTTGCCGTCATCTTGGGGCATCCGCCTTGGGGGGCAATTGGCCCCACTGCAGAGAGCTTTTGCCAGGAGTACGCTACGCTACTGGCTCAAGAACAAATCAGTCCCCCTGACTTTCTCAAGCAGAAAAAACCGTATCTAGACAATCAGGCGATCGCCACTGCTTGGCAACAGTACGAAAGCCGCTTTGGGTATGTCAACGAGTATTTGCGGGTAAGCGAACAGTATAGACATCAAAATGTGGGCAAGTCTTTTCGTAAGCGCCTGAGTCAGGAACTACTCTATCTGGAGCGCTGCTGCGATTTATTGCGCCCAGACGGTTTTTGCACGTTACTGCTACCTGCCCACATGCCCCACGAAGCCGATGCCCAGCCGGTGCTGAAGGCGTTGCTCCAGCAAACTCAGCTTGACCCAATTGTGATTTACCGCAACGATCCGGCCTGGTTTGTCGGCCTCAAGCCAACTTTTCAGTTTTGTCTGCTGACGTTTCAAAAAGGCGGCAGCACCGCTCAAGTAACCGTGATTGACCAGCGAGGCTGACCCACCCAGAAGCGATGGATAGCTGTCGCCACTAGCGTTAAGCCACGCAAATTTCTGTCAGATGCTAACTGAAAAGCTTTTATGCTGCCCCTGCCTTTAGCGATAGTCAAAGTGCCTGATCGACTTGAGCATAGAGCGATTGGCGATCGCCGTCATTGTGAAGCACCACATCGGCGCTGGCAACTTTGGCGGCTAAAGGCATTTGGCTGGCAATGCGGGCTTGGGCTTGTTCGGGTGAGAGGCGATCGCGGCTGATCAAACGCTGGCGCTGGATCGCTTCAGAACAAGTCACGACCCAGATTTCGCTAACCTGGCGGGTGAGGTCAGCTTCAAACAGCAGTGGAATGGCCTGAACAACACTTTGATCGTCAGGGAACTGCTGCATAGCTTGCGTAAAGCGATCGCGCACATAGGGATGAATCTGCGCTTCAACCCAGGCTTTTTCGGCAGGCTGATTAAAAATGATTTCGCCGAGCTGAGCGCGGTTGAGCTGTCCTCCCGGCAGCAAAATTAGCGACCCATAGCGCTGAGCGATCGCCTGCAAAATCGGTGAACCCGGTTCAACGGCTTCTCTGGCGAAAAGATCCGCGTCCAGAATGGGAAGCTGATAGCGTTCCGCCAGGTAGCGGGAGACGGTACTTTTACCCGTGGCAATGCCACCTGTCAAGCCAATGATACGTCTGCAAGTCATGAGCAGTTGCTAGCAATCCGCCCATAGGGTAAGCCGAAAACTTGAGCAACTAGCAATAATTGAAAAAGATTCATGATCAACTTCCATGCAGCAGTTCGAATATTCCAGCCTGATTCATGCGCCTGTAGTAGCCGTATGGCGATTTCATGAACGCCCTGATGTTTTAGACTTGCTAACGCCCCCCTGGCAGCCAGTTGAGGTCGTGCGGCGCGAAGGCGGTTTGGCTGTAGAGGCAATTACAGAATTTCGGTTATTTTTGGGGCCTGTGCCGATAACCTGGCTGGCGCGACACGTAGAATGTGAGGAATTTCGCCTGTTTACAGATATTCAAGCCGAAGGGCCATTCGCCAGTTGGCAACATCGACACATTTTTACTCCACAGGGAGACAAAACCCGTCTGACTGATGCAATTGAATACAGTTTGCCCCTAGCCACCCTGACTGAATCGCTGCTAGGCTGGTTTGTCCGGCAGCAGCTAGAGGCTTTGTTTCGCTATCGCCACGAGGTAACGCAGAAAGCGTGTCGGCAGTGGTAACGCTAATGTCCACCCGGATCGATTTACATCAGTCTTGGCAAAGAATGTGGCAGGGGTTGGGTGCTTGTGGCGATGGCTGGCGAACCTACCAGAGTTTGCTAGCTAGTTACTCAGAACCTCAACGACAGTACCATTGCCTGACCCATCTCATTGAATGTTTGGAGTGGTTTGAGCAGGTACAGTCGCTGGCGCAGCAGCCAGCCGCGATCGAATCCGCCTTATGGTTTCACGATGCAATTTATTTGGCTGAGCGGTCTGATAACGAAGCGCAAAGTGCTTTGTGGGCCAAGAAAGCTTTGCTGGCAGCAGGTGTGGTGCCCCCGGCTGCTCAGCAAGTTGCTAGCCTGGTGCTGGCAACCAAGCATACAACCCCGCCGACGAGTGCTGACCAGCAACTAATGGTAGATATTGACCTGGCAATCTTGGGGGCTAGTGAAGCTCGATTTGCCGCCTACGAGCAGCAAATCAGGGCAGAATACCGTTTTGTGCCAGCGGCGGTTTTTTCTGCAAAACGGCGAGCAATCTTGAAAACCTTTCTGGCGCGACCTCGCCTTTACCACACCGAATATTTCTACACCATCCTGGAAGCGGCTGCTCGATCCAACCTTCTACGGGCGATCGCGGCGCTTGAATCCTAAAGCGCTTTGCTTGACGCAGGCTCATCAAGAATTGGATCATAAAATAGAAGCAGACTGTCATCTATAGCAGGTAAGACTGAGCCGCTAAACGCTTGAGTAGTTTTGCAGCGCTGTCGCCCTAAGTCTGATGGCATAAGTCACTTGCGCTTCAGCCTCTGTCGCCAGTGTTGAAGCATCCGTGCAATCCATAGAGGAGATCCATCCATGAGCGCCAAAATCTTGCTGGTGGAAGACGAAGAGAAGCTAGCGAAGTTTGTGCAGATGGAGCTGAGCTATGAAGGGTACGAAGTGGCTGTGGCCAATGATGGTTTAGCCGGGTTAATGGCAGCGCGTGACCAAGAGCCTCATTTGGTAATCCTCGATTGGATGATGCCGGGGCTAAGCGGTGTAGAAGTGTGTCGGCGTTTGCGCAGCACGGGCAGTAAGATACCGATTATTTTGATGACTGCTAAAGACAGCATTGAAGATCGCGTAGCTGGTTTAGATGCCGGGGCGGATGATTACGTGGTGAAGCCCTTTAGCATTGAAGAGCTGCTGGCGCGGGTGAGGGCGCACTTGCGCCGTAACGAACCCACTGAAGCTGAAATCTTTCAGTTCGACAACTTGAGCCTGAATACGAAAACCCGTGAAGTTTTTCGCGGACAGCGCAGCATTGAGTTAACGGCCAAAGAATTTGACCTGCTGGAATATTTGATTTCCCATCCCCGTCAGGTGATTACTCGCGATCGCATTTTAGAAGAAGTCTGGGGCTATGACTTTATGGGAGATTCCAACATTATTGAGGTTTATATTCGCTACTTGCGCTTGAAGCTTGAAGCCGAAGGGGAAAAACGGCTGATTCAAACTGTGCGAGGAGTGGGATACGTGCTGCGAGACTAAGCGGTTTCTATGACCAGTTGATCGAGCGCTTGTTGCATGTGCTGGCGAACTTGCTGGTAGCAAGCGCTCACATAAGCGCGATCGCGGGCTGCTTGCAAGCCGTAGCGCTCAAACAAAATGGGTTCGCAAACGCGAGTATGAATGGTGATGGGCAATGGAATATTAGGCAGCGGCCCAATGGATAGCCCCCAGGGTAGCCCCAAATAAATAGGAAAGACTTCTGGATCCAGCCCATATAGCCAGGGAATTAAGCCCCAATTGTGCAACTGTTTAACCCAGGGGTAAAGGTCAGCCAGCACTATCAGCGTATCGTGTGCCCCTACCGAAATGACTGGCACAATGGGAACTTGCTCTCGTAAAGCCAGTTTGATGAAAGCGTGGTTGTTATCTAAACAAATTTGATGGCGAAGCTGATGGGGGCGAAAGAGATCTTTAGCGCCTCCCGGATAAACCAGTACGCTAGCTCCCTGCCGTAGCGCCGCGATCGCCATTTTAGGATGGGCTTCGATAGCACCGACGCGAGCCGCTATCTGCGATAGGCTTGAGCTGAGCTGCCATACATGCGGGTGCATTAATCCATAAACCGGGCGCTCGGTGCCAAAGCGCTTAAACCAGTCATACATCATGGTCATCATATCGGGTGAAGCCAACCCGCCATTATGAGAGCCAACAAGCAACACCGGCTGCTGCGGCGGAATGTGTTGCCACCCATCCGTTTGTACCCGAAAATAATAGCGATGTAGCCAGCCCCACAGAGGTAACCAGCGCTCGATAAATTCTGGGTCGCGGCAATCTAAACACCAGCCAAAGCGATGGGGTTCAGATGTCGTTTTTGCTGGAATCGCCGTGGTTGGTTTAGAGGGGGAAAAATTTTGCATTTTTCCATCTTCTCGCAAAATGAACGATAACAAATCAACCGGATTGCCTATCCAATTTTTAGGCTATGTCGATTCTTGTGTTTGGCAGTCTCAATCTCGATCTGGTGGTACAAGCACCCCGGCTACCCCTGCCCGGCGAAACCATTCTAGGCGATCGCTTTGAGCAAATTCCGGGGGGTAAGGGAGCTAACCAAGCTGTCGCCGCTGCCCGATTAGGAGTGCCAACCCGGATGATTGGCCGGGTTGGTAAAGATGACTTGGGTCAACAACTGCTACAAAGCTTGCAACAGGCTCAGGTAGAAATTGCCGCTGTGCAGATAGACCCCACCACTGCTACCGGAATCGCTGCGATCGCGGTAGGTTCTCAAGGCGAAAATCAAATTATTGTGGTGCCTGGGGCTAATGGCCAGGTAGGAGCAACCGAGCTAGGGTATTTAGAACGCTTTTCGAGTACGGCTCAGGTGCTACTGCTACAGCTAGAAATTCCGTTAGCCATTGTTGAGCAAGCGGCAGCGATCGCGCGGCAAGCTAACCTGAGCGTCATTTTAGACCCTGCCCCTGCCCCTGCTGGGTTGCCAGAGAGTCTTTATCCCCTCATAGACATCCTCACCCCTAACCAAACCGAAGCCGCCCAGCTAACTGGCCTTGCCGTTACCGACAAAGAAACCGCTGAAGCAGCTGCCCATCAGCTCCATCAGCGGCAAGTTCATACGGTTGTCATCAAGCTAGGGGAACAGGGGGTTTATTGCAGCACCCCTACCCAAAAGTTCTTTTTGTCAGCCTACCCCGTGAAGGCAATCGATACGGTGGCGGCTGGAGATGCCTTCAACGCTGGATTAGCAGCGGCTCTTTGTCAGGGCCAATCGTTCCTAGCGGCTGTTCAACAAGCTAACGCCGTCGCTGCGCTTTCAGTCACCCAACGGGGGGCACAACCTGCTTTACCAACGTTTAAGCAACTTCAAGCTTTTTTAGCGGCAACACCGCCGCCTACTCTCCACCAATACTGAGTGGGGTACCAACGATTTGCGCTTGCGTCAGGTCAATATTTTCTATTGAGGCACCTGCTACATCGACGTGGTACATCTGGGCGCGGGTAAAGTTAACGCCATCTAAGTCGGTGTTGATGAGGCTAGCATTGGTAAGCAGGGCGTCAGTCAAATTGGCCCCTTCTAGATTCGCTCCGGTCAAATCAGCCCCTTCCAAGTTTGCTCCTTGCAAGTTTGCGCCGCTTAAGTCGGCGTCGCGCAAATCAGCGCCAATCAAGTGGGTTTCACTCAGGTCTACCCCCACCAGGTCGCAAGCTTGGCACGCTCGAGTTACTAACAACCGCTCCAGATGCTCTGGGTTTTCGGCTCGTGCGGTGCTACTAAAAACTAAGGGAACCGCTAGCGCTAATACGCCTAAAGCAATTCGTTTCATATTGTCCCCTCCAAAATTAATCAATCAACCCGCTCACTCAGATCTCAATCATCTGCTTGAACGAGAGAACGCTTTTTCCAGTTAAGATTGAACTTCAATTCAAAAACAACTTTTTACGGATAAGTGATGCGCTACTGAGTTCAGTGCATTCTTATTTCAAAAGCAGCTCGTTAAGTCTCACTATAAGGGGCGTCCGCAGCCCTGCAATCCACCCTTGAGTAGATCTCGAAGCGAAGCAGAGAGAGGTTTTATATCTTCTGGCTGACTTTATTCTCTCATAGCTGCTTGATGTAAATGAGAAATAAAAGTAGCTCCTTAAGAAAAAGACAAGTTTAGATCAATTTGAAAATCTTTTGACGAAAAAATTTACCAGATATAGCCAGTTTTAGAACCGCAATGGGTAAAAGTTTCGTCACAATGGAAGCGTCGGTTTAGCTAAACATCCAGGCGACCTTAGACTCTCTAGTCTAGGCTGAGAAACTGCTTGCACTAGAGCCTCGATCTGAGCAATGGGCTCTCCTAACGGGCACAGGCAGGTGCATCTACTCCCTGTCGTTTGTATAGGCTGGTGATGAGGCAATGTCACTTGTATAGGCTGGTGATGACCTCGCGATCGCCTGTAAAAATTGAGCTTCGATTTTTAGTTCGCTTCAAATCATGAGCAAACTTTGCTCAAGTCCACTGACGAACGTTTACTTAAAAACCTATCTCCAGATTGGAGGATTATTTTTGTGCTTTGTGATACCTGCCAACGGCAGCAGGGCTGTCTTCCTTCCTTGCTAGCCCAACAAGATCAGCGCATGCAAAAGCTGCTACAACAGCTAAAAAAATGCGATCGCCGAATTCTTAAAAAACCTGTTTCTATGGCACCTCTACCTGGCTAAAGTCAAAGGTGCAGGGCTTCGCTTCTTAGACCTGGGGCTTTGCCGTCTAGCGTCGCTATTGCTGAGAAGTTGACGCCTCCTCACAAAACTAGCTGGCTAATGCCAGGTGCTAGCGCTGCCCTTAACCAGTAAAAGCTGTGGCAGTCTAAATTTGCTACAGCTTTCTGGTAATGCCTGATGGTCCTTTATCACTTCATATTCTCAGGGAAATTGCTGAATTTTTAGCCAATATCCGCTTAGCTGCGTCAAATCTTCAAGGATAAAAGATATAGTTCCCTCAGAGTACTGTCCTCGTTGATGATGAATGTGGGTTCTGGTTGTGGGTTTTCCAGCGCTAAGTCGCTTGTGCAATTCAACTGGTTAGTTTCTAAAGCCAGATATTGGCTCAGCTGCAGTTTTTTAGGGCTGGGATTCAGCTTAAGCCAAAGTCTAGCGGCTGCGCCGCCCGCGATCGCTGCAGAACGCATTTATCTAACTTTTGGCTTGTTCGAGCGCGTCATAGAAATTGAAGACTTAGAAACGCTAGCTCGTGACGGCGAACTGCCTAAAAGCTTAGAGTATTACGCTCGATTCTTAACGCCAGAGCAGCTCGAAGAATTTAGCACGGTACTGACTGAGCCAGTTGATATCAACACTGTTACCGTTTCTCAGTTTTTGCATACGCCTCAAGGGGCTTTTTTATTGCAGCAGCTCGGGGAAGTAATTAATACGCCCGCTCGTCTGTCAGGCTTTTTGCCTTTGAGAGCCGCTCTAGTGTTAGCGGCTGCCGATCCGCAAGAAGGGTTGACCCTGCTCAATGTACTACGCTACTTTCCTACCCAGGGCGTTCGGATTGACCTGTTGCGCGGTTTGGCTGTAGCTCAAGGGATTGACCGCGCCGTCAATGAAGCCAACACGGCGATCGCTACTGTCCAAAATCTGGCGCTGCAAGCGGCTCAGCAGCAAACCTTGCCCGATGAAGCTACTCTGCCCAGAGAAACCTGGCGGCGAGGACCTTTCAGCTTGCGCCAGGTTTCGCTGACGGTACGCCGCTTTCATCCACCGACGGATCTTTATATTCCTCAGGTTAACCCGATCGCCTCCCGCGAGTTTCCCGGTCGTTTTCCGGTCGTGGTGATTTCACATGGGCTAGGCAGCGATCGCACCACCTATGCTTACCTGGCTCGTTATCTCACTTCCTATGGATTTGTCGTGCTGGCGGTTGAACATGGCGGCAGCAGCGCTGAACAGCTTCTGGCCTTAGCAGAGGGACGAACGACGCAGGTTGTCCCCGATGTTGAATTTATCGATCGTCCCCAAGAGGTGAGCTTAGCACTGGATGCTTTGACCAACTTTGCCCGCTCAGATGCTTACCTTCAACGTCGCATCAATTTAGATCAAGTGGGCGTCATCGGTCAGTCATTTGGTGGCTTTACTGCTTTGGCTCTAGCAGGCGCTACTTTCAACCAGGCTTCACTGGCAGCTAATTGTCCGCCTGAACTCAGTAGCTTCAATGTTTCGCTGTTGTTGCAGTGTCAGGCGCTAGCGCTATTCCAGCCCAGCAGTAATGGAGAAATAACCATTGCGCCTCGCTTAACTGAAGAAACGGCTGCTTTTGCTGATCCTCGCATCAAAGCCGCGATCGCAGTTAATCCAATGGGCAGCATTATTTTTGGGCCAGAGGGCTTAAGCCAAATTGAAACCCCCGTTTTATTGGTAGCTGCCACCTCAGATACTGTAGCCCCAGCGCTAAGCGAACAGATTATTCCGTTTACTTGGCTCAAAACGCCCGATCGCTATCTGCTGCTGATGCAAAATGGTACCCACTTTTCCACCATCGCGCGTTCTGAAAATGGTAGCGAGGTCTTGCCACTGCCCGGAGACATTTTGGGCGTGCGGCCTGATATTGCTCAGGCTTATCTAGAAGTTATCAGTACTGTCTTTTTTCAAACTTATCTGCGGCAAGACCCTCGCTATCGCCCTTTTCTTAGCTCAGCTTTTGCGGCTCAGCTTAGCCAACCGCCTATGCCCTTAAGTCTGGCGCAGTCGTTTAGCGCTCAGCAACTTTCCCGCACTGAAGCCCCCTAACGGGCTAGCAAATGCCAGCGCGATCGCTTTTTAGCCCGCAACCCAGCCTAGATGCCTGAGGCACCTAGCTGCTAGCAAAAAACTGGCTAATTCTAGCTTGCTTGATGCTGAAGTGCTTGCTGATAGCAGCGATATGCCTTGGTCAGTTGTCCCAAACGATGCAGGGCAACTCCTTTAAACAACCAGGCTTGGGCATGGGTAGGCGCTATTTCAAGCGCGCGATCGCACGCAGCCAGCGCTGTTTGTGGCTGATCTAAATGCAGCCAGCAAACAGCTTCTGAAATACTGACTTCCGGCCAGCTAGCAGCAAAAGTCAACGCGCGTTGAAAGCTGGCGATCGCCTGGTGGTAGCAGCTCAAGTTAGCCAGCGCGTCGCCCCGCAGGTACCAAATCTCTTCGTCGTCGGCTCCTTCAGTCAGCAGCACATCAGCCGTATTGAGAGCCGCTCGATACTGACGCAGCCGAATCAAAGCCTGAACTGAGGCATATAAAGGATTAGAAATAGCGCGATCGCCTTGGGAAAAATCTGGTTGAAGCTGCTGAGGAGATGAAGTCGTTAACAAAGGATTAAGGTGCTTTAAAAACTTTTGGGGCATTGGGAGCAAACACCCAGTTTTCTAGACGAACAAATCACCGCTTGGACAAAGCTTTGCAGAAAACTTATCCAAATGAATGAACCCTGAAAAGGCTTGAAACCCTGTAGCCGCAGCTTAGGTGATACCCTCTAACCACCAGAATAGCCATGCCACCCTATACAAACAAAAATCTTTTGCATAAGTTAATTATTGCTTTGCGGCAGCGGCTAGGTCAGCCCTTTATTTCCAGCAGCACCTAACCCTTGAACGGCTCGATTGTAAACAAATATTTCACTATTGACGTCAAAACAGCTTGCCGTCTTGACAGCATCCAGAAAGAGCTATTACATTATCACTCATACCCGGGTACTCCTTATTTAAGAGCAATATGTCGGACAAGCAAAAGGTCACACTCTATATTTCTCCAGACCTGCATCGCCGCTTAAGGGTTCGGTCTGCCCTTGATGGAGAAGCGATGTCTGCTATAGCTGAAAGAGCCCTCGACTTTTATCTGGCTCATTCTGAAGTAGTTGATAGTATTCCGGGTAGCCTCGATGGTCATAGCCATCAAGTTTACAGCTGCCCGCAGTGTACAACATCCGTCGTGATTCGTGATGGAGACTTGGTTTCATTAGCCAGTCAGCCTACCGTTGAAGACGAAGGATTACCGGGTGCCGTGCAGGATTTGGTTTCCAGTTCTCACCTGCCGGACAGCGGGGAGCTTGTACCTTGCTAAAGGGATTCAAAAGTTCAGGCTTGAGACAGACCCATTAGCATTATCAGTCTTACTCAAGGTCGAAACTTTGTATCCCAGCTAAGAATATTTTCAATCTGCTCGTGGACTGTCTGCAATTGATACCTACGTATCAGATTTTCCCAAAATTCTTAGCTAATTTACAACCAGTTGGTATTGTCTCCTAGGGGCGATGGTTATGAGAGAAGAACTTAGTGTTCTATTAAAGGCCCAGTATCCTCTAATTTATTTAGTCACCTTTGAAGAAGAGCGAGCTGAGCAGACCATCGCCGCCTTAGCACAGCAACGGCCTCAGCGACGGGTCTATACCTGGACAATGACGCACGGCATCATAGAACACGGTCAGCCGCGCAACGCCGTTCAGCATAACAATACCGTTTCTCCCGAAGCCGCCATAGAGTGGGTGATTCGGCAGCGTGAACCCGGTATTTACGTTTTCAAAGATCTGCACCCGTTTCGAGATTCTCCAGCCGTTACTCGCTGCTTGAGAGATGCGATTACCAGCTTTCGAGGCACTCAAAAGGCCATTATTCTGATGTCTCCGGTTCAAGAAGTGCCGATTGAGCTAGAGAAAGAGGTAGTGGTTTTAGACTATCCTCTGCCCAATATGTCAGAGCTAAATCAGGTTCTCTCTAAAGAGCTAGAAAACGCCAAAACGGCTAACATTTCGACGGAAGTGCGTGAGAAGTTGCTAAAGGCCGCTTTGGGTTTAACCCGAGACGAAGCTGAAAAAGTTTATCGCAAGTCTCGCGTCATGACCGGGAAGCTCACGGAAGGCGAAGTTGATATCGTTCTTTCAGAGAAAAAGCAGCTAATTCGCCGTAACGGTATCTTAGAGTACATTGAAGAAGATGCCACCCTTGATTCGGTGGGCGGTGTTGACATTCTCAAGCACTGGCTCCGTCAGCGTTCCAACGCTTTCTCTGAGCGGGCGAGGGAATATGGTTTGCCTCAACCTAAAGGCTTGCTCATCTTAGGTGTTCCTGGCTGTGGTAAGTCCCTTGTGGCAAAAACTACGGCTCGGCTTTGGGGCTTACCCCTATTACGGCTAGACATGGGCCGAGTTTACGATGGTTCCATGGTAGGCCGATCTGAAGCCAATCTGCGCAACGCCCTGAGAACGGCAGAATCGATTTCACCCGCGCTGCTATTTATTGATGAAATTGATAAAGCTTTTGCGGGGGGTGCTGGCTCAGCCGATTCAGATGGTGGGACGTCAAGCCGGATCTTTGGCTCCTTCTTAACCTGGATGCAGGAAAAGAACTCTCCTGTTTTTGTTATGGCAACGGCTAACCGAGTAGAGCGTTTGCCAAGCGAGTTTCTTCGCAAAGGGCGGTTTGATGAAATTTTCTTTGTCGATTTACCCAATGCCGAAGAACGCAAAGAAATTTTTAGAATTCATCTGCAGAAACGTCGTCGAGATATTTCACGCTTTGATCTCGACCAGCTAACCAGTGTATGTAAAGGCTTTTCCGGAGCGGAAATTGAGCAAGCAGTGATTGCTGCTATGTATGAGGCGTTTGCCCAAAATCGCGAGTTTACCCAACTCGATATTATTGCAGCGATTAAAGCAACGCTGCCGCTCTCAAAAACTATGGCAGAGCAGGTAACTGCCCTTCGGCAGTGGGCCGGGAAACGGGCTCGCTCTGCAACTCCACCCGACGAACGGGAAGAACGCGAAATCGAATACAAGCGGATGGAGTTTTAACAGGCTTTCTCTCCTGCTCCCAACAGGAAGAAAGGCTAGCGATCGCTAGCAGTTTGGGTCATTCAGTCTATTGCTTTAAGCCTGTGGCTGATTGACAAGTATCAACTCTCAAACCTCGTTGTCTCTCTCAATTTCTCTACAGGAGGAAACAGAATGTCTCACTTTAGCACACTACGCACCAAGATCACCGAATCTGAGATTCTCAAGGCTTCCCTGCGGGATCTCGGTATCACGGTTAAGACCGAAGCTGATGTTCGTGGCTACAACGGCCAGCGGGTTCGCGCTGACATCGTTGCAGTTCTCGAAGGTGAGTATGATTTGGGTTGGTCTTGCAATGCAGACGGTTCTTATGACCTGATTGCCGATCTCTGGGGCGTAGCTAAAAAGCACAATCAAACCGAGTTAATCAACTCTATTAATCAGAAGTACGCCATCAACAAGACGCTGGCTGAAGTTAAGCGTCCTGGTCTGCAGAACGCCAATGTTAAGCTGGTACTCCAGTAAACTTCTGAAGCGTTCCCGATTTTTTTGGGGCTAGCCAATCTGGCTAGCCCATTTTTTTGCTGAATTCCTTTAGACTTGCAAAGGACTTACCCGGATACAAAGACTGGCCGCAAATTTGTCAGTTTCCTAAAAATGACGAAACTGTTATCTTCACATCAACAGGAAAAGATTCAATCGCTGATGAGAGAGGCCGGCCAAAAAGCTCAGCAATTCTCCAGTCAGGATT
Organism: Almyronema sp.; assembly: GCF_052168255.1. Classification (NCBI taxonomy): domain Bacteria; kingdom Bacillati; phylum Cyanobacteriota; class Cyanophyceae; order Nodosilineales; family Nodosilineaceae; genus Almyronema; species Almyronema sp. The sequence continues at coordinate 31,177 of NZ_JBQLZL010000052.1, forward strand.
TTGAAGTATTTGAAAAGGGCATTGAGGATTATGTAACCAATGTCGATCGCCTTTTGGATCAAATGCTGGCTTCTGAGTTTGCTGCCCTTTTTCCCAACGACGGGGTGATTACTGAGGAAAACACAGCTTCTCGCCAGGTCTATAGCAAAGACAAGTCTTGTTTTTGGTTAATTGATCCCATTGATGGCACGGAAGACTTTATTCATCGCCGCCAGAACTATGCTGTGATGGTGGGATTGCTACAACACTATCAGCCAGTTCTGGGCTGGATTTACGCCCCGGCTCATCAGCGATTGTACTGGGGTGGTGCTGATTGGGGTTTGTTTCGATCGCTGGCAGGTCAATCTCCAGAACCCCTGCTGCCTAAAATGGCTGAGCTAGAACCCCAGCGCTGCACTATTATTTTGGGCGATCGCGACCAGCGACGTTTCGGTAAAGCAATCGCTCAGCAAATTCCGACTGTGCAGTTTTATTCGTTAGGCAGCTTTGGCCTCAAAGTGATGGAGGTTGTCCAGGGACGGGCTGGCCTTTATGTGTACCTTAATGGTCGAGTAAAGTTGTGGGATACGACTGGGCCAGTTGCTTTGGCAAAGGCAGCTGGTCTTACCTGCTGTGATTTGACGGGAGCGCCGCTAGTGTTTAGTCCCGATCAAGTCGAGCCAAAGACCCTGATCCATCGTCAGGCGATTTTGATTGGTTGGCCCGATTGCGTTCAAGCTTTTCGACCCCAGATTCAGCAAGCAGTGGCTGAAGTTTTACAGGCTGAAACTCTATCAAAACCTTAAAAACCTGAGAATTCCCCATAAAGCTGCCCAGTCTCGCCTGAGATAGGGCAACATAAATAAGTGAGCCTGAGTGCTTTTGCCGCGATCTCTCTAATCAGTACTCACGACAAAAGCAAATTCAGGATAAGCGCGATAAGCCTTCTCCCAGGTTTATCGGTACTATGGGCATAAGAAAACAACGCGACCTTCTCCCACTTACGCAGAAGGCTCGCAACTGTGTCTAACTCGCTCACCCTTTAGTTCACGCTAGCTTAAATTTTTCCCATGCAGCCTGAAGCTTTTAGCGAGCTTTTTACTCTCTTTAACGCCGCCAGTCCTGATACGATTGACTGGCTCTTGACGATTTCAACCACTCACGAATACCCTGCTGGTCGTGCTGTCCTCATGGAAGATGCTTGGGGAAATGCTGTTTACTTTGTTGAATCTGGTTGGGTAAAAGTCCGACGCCATGTAGGGGATGAGTTTGTTACCTTAGCCGTGTTGGGTAAGGGCGATTTTTTTGGCGAGATGGCGATTTTAGATGAGTCGCCTCGCTCCACAGACGTGGTAGCGCTTTCAAGCGTCAAGCTATTGAGTATTTCAGCGCAGCGTTTTATTCAAACGCTGTTTAAAGATTCCCAGTTGCACCACCGGATGCTGCAACTGATGGTTCAGCGTCTGAGGCAAACTAATTTTCGGTTTCAAATTCGCAATCAACCTCCTGCCGTCAAACTGGCTAATACGCTGGCAAGCCTGAGCGATGCTTACGGGCAAGTGACCGATCGCGGTACCGATATTTTTAACATTCCGCTGGCAGATTTGGCAGACGTCGCTGATATCTCAGATGACGAAGCCAAAAAAATTATGGAAAAGCTCAGCGAAAAAGGCTGGCTCAAAACCGATAGCGAACAAGGCAAAATTCACATCTACAACACTAAGCAGCTAGTAGACTTAGCCGGAAAGACGGGCAGATAATTACCGGGGGAGTTGCAGCAGTCTAGCCGCAAGCGGACATCTGTGAAGCGGCAAACAAATCCGCAATCCTTTAGAGATTAGGATCATCCAGCCGTGATTGGCGCTAACCATGATAGTTTGTGGGCATGTCCTGCGATCGCTTCATAGGACACTGCTGGATTAGGACGTACTATGGGCTTGCAACCACCTCCCCCCCCTTCTATTTCTCCTCGCCAGATGAATATGATGCGCATTGTGGCATCCATGGCGTGGTCTGACGGTAATTTAGAAACCAACGAAGTTGAGCTAATGCTCAACCGCTTTAGCAGTCTTTTTGCTAGCGATCAGCAGCAGCAGCAACAGCTTCAAGAAGAACTGCACGCCTATTTAATGCAAAATATTCCGCTGCATGAGCTAACGCCCAAGCTCAAAACTGAGGCTGAGCGAGAGCTAGTTTTGCGGCTTGGCTATGAGGTGATCAGTGCAAGTGTGCGATCGCCCGGAGAAGCCGCCATCAACAATCAAGAAGCGGACGCTTATCAGCAGTTAGTTAAGCTGCTAGATTTGCCACCTGCGATCGTCAAGCAAGTTGAAGCCGAAGCCGAAGCCGATTTGCAAAACGAAATGAATCTAATCGATCGCTTAACTGATGAGCTAAAGCAGTTTTTACAAAGTTAGGGCTAGGCACTCATTTTTAGCATTTGTTGAATGGGGCGCAAGGCAGCTTGGCGCACTGCTTCCGGCAAGGTAATTTCAGGCTGGCGGTGCTTCATCGCTAAATAAAGCTTTTCTAAAGTGTTGAGGCGCATGTGAGGACATTCGTTGCAGGCGCAGTTGGCTTGCGGTGGAGCCGGAATAAACAGTTTGTGAGGTACTTGTTTTTGCATTTGGTGAATAATACCTGGCTCAGTCACCACAATGAACTGTGCCGTATCACTTTGCTGCACATATTGAAGCAACGCCGTTGTTGAACCCACAAATTTGGCTTTTTGCAGCACAGATTCTTCACACTCTGGATGGGCAATCACATCTGCTTCCGGATATTGCATCTGCAACTGAACAATTTTTTTCTCTGAAAATGTTTCATGCACGATACAGCTTCCCTGCCAAAGCAATAACTCTCGCCCCGTTTGCTGCATCACATAGCGACCTAAATTGCGATCGGGTGCAAAGATAATTGGCTGATCAGCCGGAATTTGATTGACAATTTTCACGGCGTTGGAACTGGTGCAGATAATATCGCTCATGGCTTTGATTTCAGCCGTGCAGTTAATGTAAGAAACAACGACGTGATCGGCATGAGCGGCTTTGAACTGCGCAAACTCCGCCGCTGGGCAACTGTCTGCCAACGAGCAGCCTGCATTCAAATCGGGTAAAAGTACAAGCTTATCGGGGTTGAGAATTTTGGCAGTTTCCGCCATAAAGTGAACCCCAGCAAACACAATAACATCCGCATCGGTATGGGCTGCTTTTTGAGAAAGCCCTAAAGAATCACCGATGTAGTCAGCCACATCCTGAATGTCAGGTTCTTGGTAATAATGAGCTAGAACAACGGCATTGAGGCTTTTTTTGAGCCCTTCGATCGCAGCAAATAGATCAATTGATGGCTGAACAGGTTTGTTTCTAAGAGTTGCAGTAGTAAACACAGAATACTCAACTTTTCGTAGATTCTATTATTTTGGCTATCTTGAATTATAGTTTTTTTCACCAAAAACAAGCAACTAACGTACTGAGGTTGACGGTGCTGCTTTCTCCCCGCTGCCTTACCTGTAAGACAGCAGCTATATTTTCTGCAAAAAGCAAAAAGCCTTCATAAAACTGCTATTGTCAGAGCCAAAAGCAGCCTACGAAAGCTTGAGAATACATTATTGGCTAATGAGCGTTTCGCTCAGCGGCGAATACGTCAGGATTTACGCTTCGTCGTCTTCGTCGTCTTCGTCTAACTCGTAGACGAAGCTGCTAGAGCGACCCGTTAAGATTGATTTACCCAGCGATAGGGCTTTTTTAGCTTCTAAGGAGGCCTGCCGTTTCCAGTTTGAACGGCGTATGCTGCGCTTAGATTTTGAGGTTTTCTTCTTAGGAACCGCCATAACTGAAAGACTGCAGACTTACTGACAACCTTTCAATTCTAAAGCATTTCACCCAAAAGTAGACAATGTTTTTTAGTGAAGCTGTTAGCTAACCGGGGTAGTCAATTGGCTGGCGGTGGGTAGACAGGCGCTGCTACAACTGTTGCATTGATTGGCTAGCTGTTTGCTCTGGCAATGCTAGTAAAATAGCGACACCTGACTCTAGAACCCCTTATGCCAGTTATCTTTGAGGTGACATCTGGCTTGCCCTGTGCCTGCAGTAGTGGCAAAGCTTATGCGGTCTGCTGCGAACCTTATCTTTTAAGGCAAGCTGAGCCGCCAACGGCTGAAGCTCTGATGCGAAGCCGCTACACAGCCTATTGCCGGGGCAAAATTGACTATTTAGTGGCTACCCGTCACCCCCGTCAGCGGCGATTTGACGATCGCCTCACCCTGAGCCAAAGCATAAAAAATACTACCTGGCTAGGGCTAACTATTTTAGAGACTTGTCAAGGTCAGCCAGCGGCTGACCTTGACTATGTCGAGTTTGTGGCTATCTACAAGGGCGATGAGGTCGGTCAGCTCCACGAAAAATCTAAGTTTGTTAAGCATCAAGGACGGTGGTTTTATTGGGCAGGCAAGCTTTTACCACCGCTTGCCCCTAAGCGTAATGAACCCTGCTGGTGTGGAAGTGGCAAAAAGTTTAAGCAGTGCCACGGCAAGGGATAGCGGCTGTAGAGAGGCTTTGCCAATAGCTGTAAATTTCTTGGGCGACCCGCTGGGGATAGTCGTAGTGAAAAAAGTGTTTGCTGTCTGGACACTGCCACAGGCGATCGCCCGGTTTTAGCCACTGTTGCCACTGCGCTTGCTGGTGGGTATCTACAATGGCATCGTTCGTTCCCTGACAGACTAACAGCGGGGGTTCAATGCCACCTGGGGCGATCGCTGTGTGATGAGCCAGCGAGTGAGGCGCAAACCCGCAATCTAACTCTTGAGCCAGGGCTTTAACCAAAGCGGCGGCAACGACATAGCTCTGAGGTCCAAACAAGAGCCGCGCCATCTGTCCTAAAATAATTGCCCGACTACAGGGTAAAAACTGGCGCAAAGCATAGTAATGGGCGTGCCAACTGACGGCTGGGTTAGCCCCTACCGCCAGTAAGGTAAGCGACTGAACACGGTGGGGGTAGTAACGAGCGTAGAGCAGTCCTATTGCGCCGCTGATGCCGTGTCCTAACAAATGCATTGGGCGATCGCACTGTTTTAGGTAGTCGTGCAACAGCGTGATTGCTGTTTCCACACAGCAAGGTTCATCCTCAGTTTGCCGATATTCCCAGCAGCGAACCTCTGCCTGACTTGCTAGCTGCCCAATTAACCGCTGATCAAAGCGCTTTAGACTAGGGCTGACGGTTAGCCATAGAACGTTTGAGATCTGAGTCATAAGCCTCAATAAAACACAGCATGAAGGAAAGAAAACTAGGGACAAACCTGCATTGACGACATAAAGCTGGTTTGTCCCTAGCACTTCTGAAGCGCAACTTGTGAAGGTGTTTCAAGCGGCTGAGCCGATCAGCAAGCCATCTGCAGCAGCCGCTTGAAGACTATTCGCTTATTGAGAAATAAACGCAATAAGCGAACAAAAACAGTATATAGCCTTCTGGCTTTATTGAGAAAGATTTTCGATATAGCTAAACGTAGAAGGTCAAAAGAAAAGGCTGAAAACTTTTGAAAGAAAAGTTTCTAGCAACTGAAGTGTCTCAACGCTTGGGGCGACAGCTAGCGTGACTGAGTTTTGCTAAGCCGTTGTTGGCGTTATTGAGTTTTACTTTCGATAGTGCTGAATGAGTTGGTGTCTTGGGCTAAATCATTGAGCAGTTGTTCGCGCCCTAATAAATCGGTGGCTGCGACTAAATCAGTCGCGGTATGAAAAGTAAAGTGGCGATCGCCGCGCTGTTTGATCCATTCAGCTTGTAAGGCCGTGTCTGCATATTGCCCTTGGCTAAGTTGAGTTAGCACGGGTTGCCAGCGAGCTTTGAGCTGATGAGTTTCGCCCAAATACAGCCGCAAAGCCCCGATGTTGGCAACCGCGTAAATTCCTGATTTCATAACGTTGAAGTTGGTATAGCCGCGCCGACTGGCTACCCTCAGGGTACCCATTCCTGCTAAGACAGATTCTGAAGACCTAGATTTTAGTTGCTCGTTATGGACTGGCTACTGGATCCCTTGAGCTACGATTTCATGCGCGATGCTTTGATGGCGGGAATATTGATTGGCATTTTATGTCCGGTGGTGGGGACTTACTTAATTGTGCAGCGGATGGCTTTGCTGGGTGATGTGGTGGCGCATGCGCTGTTGCCAGGACTGGCGATCGCCCATTTTTTGGGCATCCCGCTGTTGCTGGGTGCTTTCGGATTTGGCATGTTGGGAACGTTCATGACCAGTTGGATTCGCTCTCAGTCACGCATTCAAGTAGATACCGCAATGGCGATTACCTTTTCCAGCTTTTTTGCTTTAGGCATTACCCTGCTCTCGGTGTTGCAAAGCCAGCTAGCGCTAGATGCGCTGTTGTTTGGCGATATTCTCAGCACAACTTTGGCGGATGTTGGGCAAATTGGCTTAATTACCTTGGCTGTGCTGGCGGCAGTACGGCTTTTCTACAAAGAGCTGTTGTTTTTTACCTTTGATGTGCTGGGGGCAGAGGCGGTTGGTTTGCCAGTCGGCGTGATCAATTTAGGGCTAATGGCGGCGATTACGCTAACGATTATTGCTGGCATGAAAACGGTGGGCGTAATTTTGGTGATTGCCCTGATGGTGACCCCCGCAGCTACAGCTTATCTACTGGTTAAAGAATTGCACTGGATGATGGTGCTGGGGGCAGGCTTGGGGGCGTTGGGTAGCTTGACGGGAATCTATATCAGCTATTACGCCAATCTTCCTTCTGGGCCTGCGATCGCGCTAACGGTGTTTAGTTTATTTTTGCTGACCTTGTTGTTTAGTCCCAGCCAGGGGATTTTGACTCGGCTGTATTTGGGGTGGCGACAGGGCTAACGGCTGCTACCATCGTCAGGCAAAGGCCAAACACAGGGTATGATCAAGGGGATCTCAATAGCCATAGCGGTTGCCACCTGAGCAATCTGTCTTTGCCGATAGCATGACCGTTGATAAAGACCCCGCCGCTGAAGTGGTTTCTGTCTCGCCCGAAGACCCAGAGACCTCACCAAGCGTTACCACGCCGTCTGCCCCGTCTAAGCCTTTTTGGACGACGCTGTGGCAGCAACAACGCGAAAACATTAAAATTCTGGCGATCGCCCTCAGCATTGCGCTTGTTTTGCGGCTGTTTGTGGCAGAGCCGCGCTACATTCCTTCCAACTCAATGGAGCCGACTTTGCACGTTGGCGATCGCCTTCTGGTTGAAAAGGTGTCTTATCGCTTTCATCCGCCTCAGACCGGGGACATTGTGGTATTTTATCCACCCCCCCAATTGCAAAAGCTCGGTTACGAACCCCATCAGGCTTTTATCAAACGAGTGATTGGTTTGCCAGGGCAAACGGTGGCGGTGCATCGTGGCAAAGTGTATTTAGATGGGGTGCCTCGGGCTGAAGCCTATATCGCAGAAGCGCCCCAGTACGAAATGATTCCGGTAACGGTGCCGCCAGGACATCTATTTGTAATGGGTGACAACCGCAACGACAGCAATGACTCCCATGTCTGGGGATTTTTGCCGATTGAAAATTTGGTTGGCCACGCTCAGTTTCGCTTCTGGCCGCTTTCTGAGATGGGTCAGGTCTGATCTGCAATGGAGCATGACGCCGACGTTATTGTGATCGGCAGTGGCATTGGCGGGCTGGTCGCTGCTGGACTACTGGCTCGCTATGGTCGTCAAGTCTTGGTTTGCGAAAGCCATACAATTGCGGGGGGCGCGGCTCATAGCTTTACTCGCCAGGGCTTTCACTTTGATTCTGGGCCTTCTTTTTTCTGTGGGCTAGGAGATTCGCGATCGCTCAATCCGCTGCAACAAGTTTTGACCCTTTTAGGAGAATCGCTGCCTACGGTTGCCTATGATCCGCTGGGGCATTATCACTTTCCCCAGCAAACGTTGCCCATCTATGGCAACTTAGAGCGTTATCTCGCCGCGATCGCCGCGATCACACCCACCGGAGCCGAAGAACTTAAAGCTTTGGCACAGCGATTTTTAGCCCTCTACGAAAGGCTGCGTCCTGTGCCGCTGCTAGCCCTGCGAGCCGACTGGCAACTGGGGCCAGTATTGCTGAGTCAGTGTCCCTGGGCGGTTTTACGTTTGTTGCCACAGTTGCCAGCAATACAAAGTTCGGTGGGTGATTTGATGGCGGGGATCGTTCGCGATCCTTTTGGGCAACGCCTGGTTGATTTGGAATGTTTTTTGCTGTCTGGCTTAAAGGCCGCAGATACCGTAGCGCCAGAAGTGGCTTTTATGTTTGGAGAGCGCGATCGCAGCGTTGTTGACTATCCGCTGGGAGGCAGTGGGGCAGTGGTTGCTGCGCTAGTGCGGGGTCTGGAGCGCTGGGGTGCTCAGATTCGCTTAGGTACCCCTGTCGAAAAAATTCAGGTTGAGCGGGGTCAGGTTCGGGGGGTGCAGCTACGCAGTGGTGAGACGCTGAGCGCACCAGTGGTGATTTCGAATGCGACCCTTTGGGACACTTACCAGCAGCTACTCGCTCCCACTGATTTGCCAAGTGCCTATCGCCAGTCGGCTTTGCAAACCCCTGCTGTCGATAGCTTTATGCATCTGCACCTGGGCATCCGGGCAGACGGCTTGGCAGGGCTAACGGTTCATCATGTGGTGGTGCTGGATGAAGAACAAGCGCTGACCGCACCGGGGAATACCTGCATGATTTCCATTCCTTCGGTGCTCGACCCGCAGCTAGCACCGGACGGGGCGCATGTGATCCATGCTTACACGCTAGAACCGTGGCAACCCTGGCAGCGCGATCGCCAGTATGCGGCGAAAAAGTCGGAACGGGCTGAGCCACTGTATCGAGCTTTGGCAAAAGTTATTCCTGATATCCGCGATCGCGTAGAAGTAGAACTGATCGGTACACCGCTGACTCACCAGCGGTTTTTGCATCGCTACCGAGGTACTTACGGGCCAGCGATCGCGGCTGGCGCTGGGCTTTTCCCCAGTTGTCAGACGCCTATTAAGGGGTTATATCGGGTGGGAGACAGTACGCTTCCTGGCATTGGAGTGCCAGCAGTAGCGGCTTCTGGCATTTTATGTGCCAACACGCTGGTTTCGCCGCAGCAAACAGCGACTTTGCTGCGGCAGAGCCGCTGTAGTTAAAGGCAACAGCTGAGGGCAGGAGGAAGCTTTTCTGTCGAGGGCTTGCAGCTATTTGAGTGTCTCAGCACTTTGGCGACGGCTATTGCCCGCTTTTGTCAGCCTAGAAAAAATCGACGAATTTACCTCGTTTTGGTCTACGAAAAACCAAGGTTTGCCCCCCGTCGGATAAAAGCGGTCTAGAAAGCTGAACTTGCTATTCTATTGCTGGCGCACAGCATTTTGGGGTTATACCGATTCTTCAAAAGAAAGGTACAGATGAGACTGACGAAACGTATGCAGAGCAAAGACTATTCAATTCAAAATCGAAAATCCAAAATCGAGAATTGATA
>NZ_JBQLZL010000053.1:0-14396 GCF_052168255.1 Almyronema sp.
TGTACTATTTATCGGCTATGATTGAGGCGCGAGGCGAAAGGGGATAGTCTCGGCTACTCCCTAGAACGGCTACCGCGATCGCCTGTAGGTTTTGTCTGATGCATGAGGAAATGGCTCTATGGCACAGCGATCAGTCCGACTTCAGCAACAAACGACTGCCGATCCACTCAGCAGTTTGCGCTATTGGCTTGTTGGCAGCACTCTCTTAGCTGTTGTGGGGGTACTGGCCGATTTTCGACCGCTGCTGACCTCCCAGCCTGAGCCTGCAGTTGACACTGAAATTTGCCAGGAAGTGATTCATCCCGAATCTAGGTTGTCGCGCGATCGCCTCAGTCAGCTCCTTTCTATTCCAGAGCGTTCTAGCCGAGAAGCTGTGCAGCAGCTAATCGCAGCGCCTTTTTGCACTTTGCCACCGCTCACTGTTCGAGCCGGAGCAGTGGCCGAGCGCGAAGCTTATCCGCTGGAATTTGACCCCGGCACCTGGTTTATTCTGCTTTACGAAGAAGACGAATACGTCGGCTACGACTTTAGCTTTCGCCACTAATTCCTCGCTTAAAACGCTAATTGCTCAGGTCATTCGTTTTTGAGATAAGCCAGGTAGAAAATTTGCCCATGAAGCCAACCAACCGCGCTACTAAAGTAGGGGTTTTAACCACGCTGCTGGGGATGATTCCAGCCGCTGCTCAGGCAAAACTGCTAGATTTTTCAGTGGAGCCAGTGGCAGAGGCTGCCCCAGTCGTGAGTTTGCCCGTTGCAGTCGTTACCGCCGCTACCCCGCCCCCTAGCCCCAAGGCGGCTCCCTCAGCGCTGCTAGATTTTTCTCCGCCGCCTGCTGCTGCGCCGCTACCAACCCCCTCAGCCACTCATACTAACCCGCCAGCCATCCCGGCCACCGATATCAACCCACCAGTCGCTATCGGTAACCCTGCTCCCCTCCCTGTCCCAATGCTGCCGCCCGTATCTCAAACCACTGCTGAGGCACCCCTGCCTCCTCCCCCAGTAGTTCCTTCGCCCTTAGCCAGTACTGCCGATTTGGCCATCAATCCCCTCTTTGCGGGCGGTGCTCATTCTTTAGTTGCCAAAGCCATTGGTAGCGCCGAAGGTACCCGCACGCCAGAGGGACAGCGTACGGCAGCTTATTATGGACACGTTGATCCTGGAAATGGCGTCTGGAACCTGGGCAGCTTTTCCTATCAGCATGGAGCCACTTCGCCGGAAGAGGCCGACGCGAAACAACTGGCCCGCCTTCAACAACAAGCGGTTGAACTCAAGCGACAAGCGACCGAAAAAGCGCTGACCTTGTCGCTAGCTGAAGAACTCAATGGTTTGGATTTAGCCAATCAAGCACCACTAGCGGCGCTTGATCGAGGTTATGTCGTCTGGCTCAATCAAGCCAGACAGCTACACCTACCTGAATCAGAAGCCATTCTTTGGGCTAGAACCCGTTCGTTTTTAGACCCCGATACGGGTACCTGGAATGCGCCCGGACTGGGGAACAACGTTCATGACATCTCTCGCGATCAGGCGAGACGGCAGCAGGCGATCGCCCGCGCCATCGCCGTTCACCAGCAGTTCACCCCTCCCCTGCCCGCCTCTGCCAAAGCCCACCCAGCCAGCATCAGCTCTACGCCAACCGCTCAATCTTTCCCCGCCGAACCGCCCAATCTTAGGCTCCCGCTGGCTGAAAAAACAGAGAGTTCTCCTCTCTCTGCCGCCGAAAAGACCGAAGAATACGTCAATCAGTTTTTGCAACAAAACTATTAGCGAAGCGCTTCGACGCATCTGATAGAAGAAAGTGCCCTTCGGCAGGACAGCCCAAAAACTGATACAGCCCAACCCTAAGCCCCAGGCTGAATACGCCACCATAGCTGTTGAAGCCGATCTAGCTAAACGGGCTTCAGTGTTCCCTCGCCTCTGCACGACTATGCGCCGCCTCACTCTTCTAACAGCTTTGACCACTGCGGTTTTTAGCAGCTTTGCCTCGGCTGCTTTTGCCCAGCAGACTTTACCGCCTGTGCCGACCCTCCCTGGCCAAACAACTCCTTTAGCCAGTAGCGCGGCGGCAAGTCAGTATCAAGTTTTAGTTCCTATCAATGCAGCCACGCTGTTGCAGCAAGTTCGCCAGATTGAACCGGGTGCTTTTCAAACCACGGTTGCTGGTCGCTCTGCAATTCAGGTCGGTCTGTTTCAAGAGCAACGCTGGGCGATCGCTTTGCAGCAGCGCTTAGCCAGTGCCAGCCTCATGGCTGAGGTGCAGCAGCTACCAGCAGCCAATGGCACAGCCTATCAGGTTATTGTCCCGGTTCGGGCAGACGTGGTTCAGGCTCAGGTACGCACTATTGAACCGAGTGCTTTTCAAACCGTCGTCAATGGTCAAGCGATGATTCAGGCGGGCGTCTTTCGCGAACAGCGCTGGGCGATCGCCCTACAGCAAAAACTCGGCGCGGCCAATCTCACCAGTCAAATCGTTACCCTGGGCACTCCTATTGTGGCAGTGCCCGTTGTCGATCGCCCGCAAACGCCCCAATCGCAAGTTGTAATTGTGCTAGATCCTGGCCACGGAGGCAACGATCCAGGGGCAATCGGTATCAGCGGCTTGCAAGAAAAATCAGTGAATTTAGCGATCGCTCAGCGTGTCCAGCAAGTTTTGCAACAGCAGGGCATACAGGCCATTCTCACCCGTTCAGACGATCGCGAAGTTGACCTTGCTCCCCGCGTCACCCAGGCTGAGCGGTTAGACGCAGATGTGTTTGTTAGTATCCACGCCAATGCAATTAGCCTCAGCCGCCCGGATATCAATGGACTTGAAACCTACTACTACCAGAGCGGACGAGAACTGGCTGAATCTATTCACAGCAGCGTTCTCAACCAAAGCGATATACGCGATCGCGGTGTGCGGCAGGCTCGCTTTTACGTTTTGCGCAACACCTCTATGCCTGCCGTCTTAGTCGAGACAGGCTTTGTCACCGGACGAGAAGACGCCGAACGCTTTCGTGATGTCGCTGCGCGTAACCAGATTGCCGAAGCGATCGCCCAGGGGATTTTGAACTATGTTGAGCGATCGCGTTTAGGTGAGCGGGTTTAGTCGTTGAGGGCGTTGCCAGTTTCACCTTTAGCCCCTGGCTTGCGAACGGGTTTGTCACGATTAGCTGCCCATTTTTCGGCTTGAGCGGTGGCGATGGCGATCGCTCTAGATTCTTCATAGCCCTCCTCTAGCAAGGCATTGGCAATGTCAATTGCTTTGTGCCTTGCCTCGGTGGCGAGGTTTTTCATGGAAGTAGGGTAATCACGGTAAGTCCAAGGCATTAGGCTTCATCTTCAAACTCATCATCAACTGCTTCTACAGTAACTTCAGCCGTTGAGTCAGAGACACCTGCCCCAGGTTTGAGTTTTTCTCGCACCAGTTGCTCTACGGTTGCCGCTAAGTCCGGATCTTCCTGCAGTCGTTGAATGGTATTGTCTCGTCCCTGGCCAATATTGTCGCCTTCGTAGCTGTACCAGGCTCCTTTGCGAATAATAACGCCAGATTCTTCTGCCATATCTAGCAAACATCCCAAGCCAGAAATACCTTGGCCAAAAAGAATGTCAAATTCAGCAATACGAAAAGGAGGAGCGACTTTATTTTTAGCCACCTTGACTTTGGCTCGAATACCGTATTCTTCGCTGCCTTTTTTCAGAGTTTGAATTCGCCGAATATCTAAGCGGACGGAGGCATAGAACTTAAGCGCGTTGCCACCTGTTGTCGTTTCCGGGTTGCCGTAAACCACACCGATTTTTTGCCGAAGCTGGTTGAGAAAGATCACCGTACACTGCGATTTGCCAATGTTGCCTGTGATTTTCCGTAAAGCCTGACTCATCAAGCGAGCTTGCAAACCCATGTGCGAGTCGCCCATTTCGCCTTCAATTTCGGCTCGTGGTGTCAGAGCCGCCACTGAGTCCACCACTACCAGGTCAATAGCGGAAGATCGCACGAGCTGATCCACAATCTCCAGCGCCATTTCGCCCGTATCGGGCTGCGAAACTAGCAAGTCTTCAATATTGACGCCCAGCGCTGCTGCATAAATCGGATCTAGAGCATGTTCGGCGTCCACAAACGCGGCCACGCCACCTGTTTTCTGTATTTGGGCGATCGCGTGCAAGGCTAAGGTCGTTTTTCCTGAACTTTCTGGCCCATAGATTTCAATCACTCGACCCTTGGGCAAACCACCGCCCAAAGCCACATCTAAAGTAAGCGCCCCCGTCGGAATCATCGCCACTTGCATGCGGCTCGCTTCACCCAAACGCATGATCGAGCCTTTGCCGAAGTTGCGCTCAATCTGGGTCAAGACAGTGCCCAGCGCCTTTTGCTTTTCAGAAACGTCGCTTTTAGTTGCCATTGCTGCCTCAGAGCGAATTCACATTAGAGCAAGCTTCTGTGCAGGCTCATTCAGCCTGAGAAACCTGCCATTCAGCCAAAATTTTCTGCAATAGAGCCAGTATAGTACCTTTGCACTAATCTAGGTATAGGTATTGAGTGAAATTTACGCGGATTCAGCTAGCTGACCCATAGCCGAAGAGGCGATTTTAGCCTTAAGTCAGCTCCGACCAAAGCTCTAGAGTGCGCTGGATTGCAGGAGGTCTTAAATGGAGGCAAAAATTGTTCAGGTTCTGGCTTTTCCAGGCTGGATTGTAGGGATCAGCTATGCTTTAGAAACAGGTTATCGCTGCTGGGTGATTAACCCTGATTTTGCAGTTTTAGACGATGGTGAACACTACGCTACGAGCCAAGCCGCGATCGCTGCTGGACGGCTGCTCGTGAAGTATTCTCTGGAGTGCGAGGAGGGCATTGACGGAGAAGCTGGCCGATAAGTCAATGGCACAACCCGTTTTGGGCGCAGTTTTACCCATAGCTTAATCGTAACTTCACTAATTAATTAACTTTTGTAAAAGCAAAGCGCAGCAGCGAACTTCCTGGGACGCAGGGGTATCAATAAAACCAAGTCAAGGGACGTTACCGCAGATGAAAACAGCGAAGCGGAAAAAATCTACCTTCAGAAAAAGAAGTAGCTGGCTAGAGTATGGCGCTTTCTGTAGCCTCATTTTAGTCTGGACTTTTCTGGTCTTTTTAACCGTCAATGACCATCCCCTGCAAACGCTCAAGCAGGTTTTGTCTCATCCGACGGCGGTGCTGTTCTCTAAGCTGAGATAGCGCAAAGCCGATTTCTCTAGATTGCCAGCAACCGTTGAGCGGCCAAGGCTGATAGTGGTAAGTCCTCCTGAGCCTAAGTCAACCTGGGAAGTTGTTGCGAGATGTTACAGAGTAATAAGTAATTGAGGGGTCTGGGGTTTATCGTGCAGATAGGTAATATAAACCTTTAAGATGCCCCTCACTATAGGCCCAATGGCTACTCATGCTCTGGAAGCTCTACTTTGTGTTGGCGATCGCAACCTTTTTGATTTCGCTCCAAGCTTTTTTGACAGATGCATCCGTTTCCAAAGCAGACTGGCGCTATTGGTGTTTTCTGTTGCTGGTGGCGCTATTTGCCCCCATTACTTTGCCTTCCATTGTCAATCAAAAAATTAGAAGGGGTCTGCGGCGGGTATCTTCCAAACGCTCCTCAGACAACCCCCGCTCTTCTTTTGACCTTAAAAGCTTGACTCGTCTCCGGTAGAAGCAACCGTATTTGAGATCACGTCGGCACTCAGTTGCTCTACCACCTCCCAAGCAATTTCACACTCTTGCGTGATTTGAGCCGCCGGGGTACAAACAACCCGCGCTTGCCGTAGGGCTGCTTGCAAAGGGTGAGACAAGGGATCTTGCCAGTCTTGGCCGAGATTAAACTTCATGACAATGTCTGTAACGGATAAGACGCCAACGAGTCGGCGTTGCCCGCAGTCGCTAGCTTCTACTACGGGCGCACGCTGCAAGCCAGTTTCGGCAAATCGCTGGGCTGCGGCTTCAACGGTTAAATCAGCCGCAATCACAATGCAGGGTTGGCGCATAATTTCGCTTACCCTGACCTGCTCAGGCGGGTAGCCTTTAGCCATTACCTGATAGACAACATCGCGCTCGGTCAAAATGCCATAACTGCCCTGCGGTGCATCCGGTTCGACAATCAGAGAGCGGACTTTTTGATACTGCATCAAGGCGATCGCTTGCGCCACGGTAGCGCCAGGGCTAACCGTCAAAACCCGTTGAGTCATGATGTCAGAGACTTGCATAGTTTTCTCCTAATAGGGCGATCGCCTGGGTTGCACAGCAAAAATGAGCGCCAGTGCTAAGCCGCTGTAGACTGATCTTGGCCTCGTCGGGGCTGAATCAAGCCATAGCCGCCGTGGTTGCGCTCATAAACAACGTTGATCTCGTCAGTGTCTTGGTTGAGAAACACATAAAAGTCGTGATCGACTAGCTTGAGATTGTCAAGGGCAGTGGCAATCGTCATCGGCGGCATGGCAAAGTATTTGTTGCGCACGACATCAGCCGGAAGTTCTACCTGTCGCTGTGTGAGCTGTTCAGGCACCTGTTTTTCATGAAAAGCTGCCGCCGTTTTAACACTTGCCTGCACTTGATCTAGGCGACGACCTTTGAGCCGCCGTAGCTTGCGGGCAATTTTGTCAGCCACTAGGTCAATGCTGGCATAAAGGTTGTCGTGCCGTTCTTCGGCTCGTACCACCGTGCTATTGACGTAGAGCGTAATCTCGGTTGCTTGCCGAGCTGCAATGCGAGGGTTTTGAGCCAATGAAAGCACAACGTCAGCTTCGCTCACGAGATCTTGAAAAGGCCGAATGGCTTTGCCTATTTTTGCCTGCACGTACGCTTGCATAGCTTCAGTAACTTCAATATTTCTTCCTTGAACAACCAATTGCATAAGCCTTTCTCCCACAAAACATTTTTGCGTTGCCTAAGCCAGCACTTCTGCCTGCGTAGCGTTATCTTGCAAAGGTGACCCTTGCTTTTGCGGATGCACAATCAGCACCGAACAAGGGGCATGATGCATGACGTAGTTGCTCACGCTACCCAGTAGCAACTCCTTAAGCCCCGAACGACCCCGGCTACCCACCATAATTAGCGCCGCTTGCCAGCTCCGAGCAATATCGCAAATAGTTTTACCCGCACTGCCAGAGTTTTGGCTAAATTCGGTGCTCACACCTGCCTCAATTGCTGTTTGGGCTTGTTGTTTGAGCCAGGCTGTCATCTCTTCTTCGTAAACGTCCCACTGTTGGCGATAGCTCTGCCAAACGGTGTCATTCATGATCGGGTAGTAAGAAGCGTAGGGATGAACTGGCAGGTCGGGACTGCCTTCTTCATCGGTGGAAAGCACATGCACCAGCATTAAACTAGCGTTTGTGGCTTTTGCCAGGGCGATCGCTTGCGCTAAAACAGGTTTGCTGGCTTCTGAGCGATCGATTGCGACCAAAATCTTTTGAAACATACGACCTCTAAAATGAGTAGCAACAAATTTCCAGCCCGCCTATGCTGCGGTAGAAGCTGGCTCAGCCGTTTGGATGAATTCTGATTGCCGAGAGGGATGCACAATTAAAACTGAGCAAGGCGCATGGTGCATGACATAGTTACTGACGCTACCCAGCAGTAACTCGCTCAAGCCAGCCCGCTGCCGACTGCCGATCACAATCAAATCTGCTTGCCAGTTTTTGGCAAAGTCACAAATCGTCCGTCCTGGCTGACCAGAGATCTGATCATAATCAGCAGTGACCCCGGCTGAGCGGGCTGCTTCGGTTTCCCAACTCAGCCATTCTCGGTAGCGGTTCGAAAATTCTTGGCAAGTCTGGCGATAGTTTCGCCACAGCGATTCATCAAATTCAGAGTAATAAGGCAAACTGGGCAGCGCTGGCGTTTCTGGGTATCCTGGCTCGTTACCTGACAAAACATGTAAGAGCAGTAACTTAGCTTCTAGGGCTTTAGCCAAAGCGATCGCTTCTTGTAGCGCTACCTGACTGAGATCAGATTTATCCAAAGCGACTAAGATGCGTTTCATGATTTAACCTCCTTGAGAAAAGATAGGGAAGACAAAGACGGGCAGGCGTCCACCCTCTCCCCGTCTTTACCTTTACCCTTCGACTTCTGCCACCATTAGCCGTGTTTTCAACACCGAGTCGGGGTTAAGACTAATGGAGTCGATGCCTTGCTCAACTAGAAACTGAGCAAATTCTGGATAATCGCTGGGTGCTTGGCCACAAATGCCAATCTTGCGCTGATTTTGTTGGGCTTTGGCAATAACGTTGGCAATCATGGCTTTGACGCCTTCATTGCGCTCGTCAAAGAGATGGGCAACTAGGGCAGAATCGCGATCGAGGCCGAGCGTTAGCTGGGTTAAGTCGTTTGAGCCAATCGAGAAGCCATCAAATACCTGGCTAAACTGGTCAGCTAAAATCACGTTGTTAGGAATTTCACACATGACATAGACTTGCAGCCCATTTTCGCCGCGTCGTAAATCATGCTGAGCCATTTCTGCCAGCACTCGACGGCCTTCTTCGGGGGTACGGCAGAAAGGAATCATTGGAATTACGTTGGTCAGTCCCATTTGATTGCGTACTCGCTTGAGCGCCTGACATTCAAGCCCAAAAGCGGCTCGATATTGAGGGTCGTAGTAGCGAGAAGCCCCCCGCCAGCCAATCATCGGATTTTCTTCATTTGGCTCAAACTGGCGACCGCCTAAGAGATTGGCATATTCGTTGCTCTTGAAGTCTGAAAGGCGAACCACGACAGGCTTAGGATAAAAAGCAGCGGCAATCATGCCCATGCCAAAAGCCAACCTGTCTACGAAAAAGTCAGGCTTATGGTCGTAGAGGGCTGTCAGCCGATCTATTGCTTGCTTCACTGCGGGATCGTTCAACTGGTCAAAGTGCAGCAGCGCTAGTGGGTGAGTTTTAATGTGATTGGCAATGATGAACTCTAAACGCGCCAGCCCAACGCCATCACAGGGAATGGCCGCTAAGCCAAAGGCTTCTTCGGGATTACCCACATTCATCAAAATTTGAGTGCGCGTTGGCGGCAGGTTTTCGAGCTGAGTTTCCTCCACTGTAAACGGCACTAAACCTGCATAAACATGCCCTGCTTCACCTTCAGCGCAGGAAACCGTCACCGCCTGCCCCGTCGGCAAGCTGCGGGTGGCCTCTCCACAGCCGACGATCGCCGGAATGCCCATTTCTCGCGCAATAATAGCTGCGTGGCAGGTGCGTCCGCCCTGATTGGTGACGATCGCGGCGGCCTTTTTCATAATCGGTTCCCAGTCGGGGTCGG
Organism: Almyronema sp.; assembly: GCF_052168255.1. Lineage (NCBI taxonomy): Bacteria > Bacillati > Cyanobacteriota > Cyanophyceae > Nodosilineales > Nodosilineaceae > Almyronema > Almyronema sp. Next base: position 9,242 of record NZ_JBQLZL010000053.1, read on the forward strand.
TTTTGTTCGTTACTAAAACTTCACCGGGTTGAAACTGGCCAATGTTGTGAACATCTAGAATCACCCGAGCTTGACCTTGACCGATCATTTCGCCCACGGCTCGCCCGGTTGCCAACAGCTTTAGCGGTTCTGAAGTCGCACCAAGGTGATAGGTTTTGAGGATTTGAGCTGACTTTTGCGATTGCACCGTTTCGGGTCGCGCTTGCACAATGAAAAGCTCACCGCTCTCGCCATCTTTGGCCCACTCAATATCCATTGGCGTATCCAGACCGCGCACTGCTGAGTAGTGATCTTCAATTACACAAGCCCAGCGAGCTAAGGTCAGAATGTCGTCGTCACTGAGGGCATAGCGATCGCGATCAGAAGGTGGCACCGAAACGTTTTTAGTCAGTTTGCTACCGCCAACGTCGTAGATCATTTTGATCTCTTTGCTACCCAATCTTTTTTCTAAAATGGGGCGATACCCTTGCTTAAGCGTTGGCTTAAACACAAAGTATTCATCGGGGTTGACGGCTCCCTGCACTACGTTTTCACCCAAACCATAGGCCGCAGTGATCAAGGCAGCATTTTTAAAGCCTGTCTCGGTATCAATCGAAAACATGACGCCAGAAGTGGCTAAATCGGAGCGCACCATTTTTTGCACCCCGACGGAGAGGGCTACGGTGAAGTGGTCGAAGCCTTTGAGGGTGCGATAAGAAATAGCGCGATCAGTAAATAAAGACGCAAAGCAGCGGTGGCAAGCGTCTAGAACCGCTTTAACACCGTGAACATTTAAGTAAGTTTCTTGCTGTCCGGCAAAGCTGGCATCGGGCAAATCTTCAGCCGTAGCACTAGAGCGCACCGCAACGTCAATATCGCTTGGACGGTGATAGCGATCGCACAACGCCAGATAGGCTTTCTCAATCTCTGCTTGGAGATCGGCAGGAAAAGGCGTATTGAGAATTAGCGATCGCGCCTGTCTGCCCCGCTGCCGCAAATTAGCTACATCCTCTACCTCTAAGTCAGCAAAAAGTTGGCGCAACTGAGCGTCTAGCCCAGCTTGCTGCACAAAGTAACGATAAGCATAGGCCGTTGTGGCAAAACCAGCCGGAACGTTAACCCCTTGAGGCGTCAACTGCTGAATCATTTCACCGAGAGAGGCATTTTTTCCTCCTACCAGAGGAATATCGTCAATGCCGACCGCGTCAAACCATAAAATAAAAGCTTTTTCCTTCGCTGTCTGGAGCGTGGGAGCGGTAATTGTGTGAACCATAACAACATCCTCTACCGCAGGGAAATTTAGTCAAGTCGGGAACAACCGATCGCTGATCCCTTCACTTATGGTTGTAGAGCAACATTGTGAGGAACTTATGAAGGCTGTAGGGGCAGAATTCGCCGCGTGTTTGCAAAAACTAAGCACTCTATGAGAAGTCCTTAAACCGTTTCTACTAACCTGGGCAGATCCGTATAGGCACTGATAGCATTAGCTTGAATGTGGGTTTCCTGTCTTAAGACTGCAACTAGCAGAGCGAATTCTTCCCAAACGTGTCATTAACAGCAGATTGCAACAGAGAGAAGTTTCTATGAAAGCCATGATTCTGGCAGCGGGCAAGGGCACCCGTGTGCGTCCAATTACTTACACGATTCCCAAGCCGATGATTCCGATTTTGCAGAAGCCCGTTATGGAATTTCTGCTTGAGCTGCTGCGCAATCACGGATTTGATCAAATCATGGTGAATGTCAGTCACCTGGCGCATGAAATTGAAGGCTATTTTCAAGATGGTCAGCGCTTTGGCGTCCAGCTAGCTTACTCTTTTGAAGGTTTTATTCAAGACGGGAAGCTAGTGGGTAAAGCCATTGGTTCGGCAGGTGGGATGAAGAAGATTCAGGACTTTTCCCCTTTCTTCGATGACACTTTTATCGTGCTTTGTGGTGATGCCCTGATTGACCTAGACTTAACTGAAGCTGTGCGCCAGCACCGAGAAAAAGGCTCGATTGCTACCATCGTGATGAAGTCGGTACCGCTGATGCAGGTGCCGAGCTATGGTGTAGTTGTGACGGATGACAATGGCCGGGTGCAGTCTTTCCAGGAAAAGCCTGCGGTTGAAGAAGCGCTAAGCACTAACATCAACACAGGTATCTATATATTTGAACCAGAAATTTTTGACTATATTCCTTCGGGTCAAGAGTTTGATATTGGTGGTGACTTATTTCCCAAACTGGTAGCAGCGGGAGCGCCTTTTTACGGCATCCGTATGGACTTTGAATGGGTTGATATTGGTAAAGTGCCCGACTACTGGCAGGCTATTCAAGATGTCCTGACGGGCAAGGTCAAAGGGGTAAAGATTCCGGGACAGGAAGTGAAGCCTGGTGTGTTTACGGGTCTTAATGTCAAAGTTAATTGGGACAAAGTCAATATTGAAGGGCCTGTCTTTATTGGCGGTATGGCTCATATCGAAGATGGGGCAACTATCATCGGCCCTAGCGCCATTGGCCGCAACTGCTGCATTTGCAACGGGGCTGTAGTGGACAAGAGCGTAATCTTTGAATATTCCCGCATTGGGCCTGGGGTGCGCTTAATTGACAAGCTGGTGTTTGGTCGCTATTGCGTGGATAAGCTAGGGGCTTCAATTGACATGCAGGCGGCGGCGCTAGACTGGTTGATTACAGATACTCGCCAGCCCATTCCGGCAGAGCCACCGTTAGAGCATAAGGCGATCGCGGAACTGTTAGAACAACACGCCGCCACTCCCTAAAGCCAAAGTTAGTAACCTATCAATATCGCCTGGTAGAGTCAGATCTACCGGGCGATCGCTTTTTAGAAAAGACTTAACAGCAAAGCGGACTTGGCTTGACTTAGCGATCGCCCTTTTGTTTATTCCAAAGAGGAATCAGTTGGAAAGATTATCGCTATAGTATTCATTAATCCTCGAAACCAGCGATCCGAAAACTATTCACAAATAAATTTAGGCTGCTACCTTATTACATCCGATTACTGGCGGAAAAGTAAAAGCCGAGTAAAAGTTCTCTGTTATGCCACTTCTTAAAAGAGACTGATCGAAAAAAAGTCATATAAGAAATTAGTAAAAATAATAAGATAAGCACTGGCTGTTCAGAAGTAAGTAATCGTGTCCGCAGTAAATTGATTAGAAGAACAATAGGTAAAAGTAAAAAGCAAAAGGATATATTCCTATACATTATATGATTAGCTAAGTATGATTCTGCGGTTATGACAGCTTGACTATTGCATTCCTTTAAATAAGCAGTCAACCGAGCATTAAGCCAGTCCAAATTTTTGGGAATTCCCACTTTTTCCTGCAGCAAAATCACTAGCTTATCTTCAAATTCAAGACTCGAAGCGGCTTGAGTCTCACCTGATTGCATAAGTAGAGTGCTTTTCTGCGAAATTATGCTGCCGAAATAGCTGTAATCCTGACGAAAAAATTTGCAGACTAACAAAAAATATTTCCATGTTATTCCCTGTATTGAGCCTCCTAATATATAGCTAAAAAATGCTATTAAAAGTGCTACTGGTATCGATAGATTGTTTTTGATAGCTAGAAATATATCTTGCAAGTTACTAAATGGATTGCAAATAAGAAATATAGCTAGAACAAGGGGAGATCCTCCAATAATAGAAGCAAAAATTTCGTAGGGGCCAAGGGCAAACTTAAGTTGTTCCATTGCCTTATTACAATTGTTTAAGGAAGCACGCTTTGCTTTGTATACCGCTTTACTCCAGCAGCCAACCAAATACTAGACCTACGCTCAAATTTAACTCGTTGGCAAAGGAAAGAACTAGCAGTTTTTGCTCTAAGTGATCAAACACTTCTGGTTGCTGCTTTGAAAGATATACAAAAACAGTTTGCTCATCTGGATCAATTAACCAGCCCATTTCAGTTCCGTGATTAAGGCAATGCAAAATATTTTTGGTTACTTTTGTTTGGCTCTGATCAGGTGACAAGATTTCAATAGCCCAATTGGGGGCTATTGAAAAGATATTAGCAACCTCACCCTTTTCGTCACGAGGAATTCTCTTACAAGTAAACACAGATACATCTGGAACCGTTGAGCGCCCACCAAACGTGCAACGCAGTTCTGAAAACGCTCGTGCAATTTTTTGAGGTTTAAGAACCCCATTGATAGTAGTAGACAACTCGGTTTGAATTGTACTGTGCTTTCCCTGTGGCATTGGCTTCTGGATGATCTGCCCATCAATGTACTCGCTGGCAGGCTTAGTTTCTGGCAGCTTCAGAAATTCTTCTAAAGCGATGGGTTTAGATGGAGACTGTACCATTTGAACTTCCTTGCAACAGGATAAGGCTTGTAACCAATTCTATAAGACAAGCGTGCCTAACGACTAAGATGAGCGGCGATGAACCATACTGAAACGAAGCAAGCAACTGATATCCGCCGCTCCATCGACTTGTTACCTGGCTCTACTAGAGATACAAAACTGTTCGTAAACCCTCATCTATTTCCTCCTGTAAGTAGTCTGGTAGCGAACCAATACGCTCAGCCAAAAACGTCTTATCGATCGTGAGAATTTGAGAGACATTTACAACGGAATCTCTCGACAAACCTGATACCCCACGCGGTAATAGTACATTGCCTGGTGCTTCCGCTAACCGAATATTTGAAGTGATGATAACGACGATAACAGTGCTAATCTGGCTCTGGGTAAAAGTATCATCCTGAATTACCAAGACGGGACGACGATATCCAGGTTCTGAGCCTACTGGATCGGGTAGGTTCGCCCACCAAATTTCTCCCCGATGCATTACCAATCTTCGTGGGGCAAAGACATAAACTGTATCCTTGCTATCACTGGATCGAGTTCAGAGGACTCTGTAGCGTAAACTTGGTTCAATTTGAGCAAGATTTGCTCACGGTTGTATTTTTTCAGGTAAGCCTGTATCGCTTTCGTGTAAAGCTCACTGCGTGACAGTCCTAATTGCTGCGCCAGTGCTTCCGCCTGTTCAAAGACTGCATCGGGAAGTGAAATTGCAGTTTTCATTGCAACCTAGCTTAAAATTCTATTCTTCGGTTATACCTCGGTTATACCAGCATTGCAAGAATGAGCGCCATTGAATACCAGCAGATAGCTTTTCAGTAAGTCTCAAGCAAAAAATAGAGCCAGCTAACTATTAATTAGAGGGAAAGTTTCCACCTAAGA
>NZ_JBQLZL010000054.1:0-19640 GCF_052168255.1 Almyronema sp.
GCCTCAATAGCAATAGCGGCCATTTTCATCCGGGTAAGGCTGCTCATTTGCCAGACGTACAGCACCCAGCAAAGTAGAAACGACCACGCAGCGCTTGGTTGCCCCCCCACTTGCACTAGACAACGTCACGCGTCCTTGAAAAGCCAAAGCAGCTACATTGCCTTTGTAGTCGAACTTGGTAGACGGAATATTGCTTTTTCGGCGTAAGTTGGTTTCACTGTCTAAACGGAGGCCAACAGGCAAAACCTGCCAATCCGTCGCCTCTGTCGGCAAAATCGTATCGGGGTGGGTTGTCCATTCAACCCGATCGCCCACCTGACGAACACTAAAGCGCCAGCTTTCTTTAGTCTGAATAGCTTGCTGCTGCGCCTGCCTCAAACCATTAAAAACTTGGCGCTGCCCCACCGTAATCTGATGCCGCTGCCAAAGCGTCAACAAACCAGGCGCAGCGATCGCCATCAGCGTACCCATCAGGCTAATCACCAGCATAATTTCGAGCAGCGTAAAACCTGCCTGCGGGCGGCTGAGCCGAGTTTGAGGCCAGCAAAAATATTTCATACAAAAACACCCTGAACTCGGCTTCAGAGTGCCCCGCCCCTTTTCTAGCTATCTCCGCAAAAACTACAGTTTTAAGGCTTTCAGGGCAAAATGTTGCCCTACCGAAACAGTAGTGGATAAATTCGCTTAGCAGCCAACCCCGTAAAGAGCGTCGTCCAGGCAATCAGCCAGAGTAGCGGCAGCAGCCAGCCATTGGGCAACCCCAGCGGCCACCGCAGCAAATCAACCAGCGCCGATAAAGGCAACAGACTAGCGATTAGCTCCAGCGGCGGCGGTAGCGTACTGCGCGGAAAGTAAGTGCCGCATAGGGTAAACATCGGCACAATAATCAGAAAAATTGGCACATTTATCTGATCAATTTTGCGCACCATCCCCGCCACCAGCAAACCAAACGCCCCAAAGAGTAAGCTCCCCAGCACAATCACTGGCAACGCCAGCAGCAAATGTTCAATGGCATACAGCCGAGCCACAATCGCCACCAGCCCGGTTAGCAAACCAGCAATCATGCCTTTGGTAGCAGCCCAGAGCCAATCCCCCACAAAAACTTCGCTAAAGCTGAGCGGAGCGGTTAAAAGAGCCTGCCAGGTCTTTTGAAAGCTAAGGCGAATAAACGTACTGTAAGCCCCTTCAAAAAAGGACTGAAACAACACCCCAATGCCAATCATGCCGGGGGCAATAAATTGAGAATAAGTCAGCGTATTTTCGCCATAGGTGACATCACCAATCAGCGGTGTTAGCCCAAAGCCAAAGGCCAGCAAGTAGATAATAGGCTCCGATACAGGCGGCAAAAAGTTAACCAGCCAGGTGTTGCGATAAACCTGAAAGTGCCGCCACCAAACCGAGTAAACGCCCCAAGGGGTAATTGATAAAGATTTCATTCCAGCAGACTCCCGGTAAGACGGAGAAAGACATCTTCTAAATTGGCCTGACGGCGAGTGAGTCGCGGCGGATGCAGCGCTTCAATCTGGTTCCATAGCGTTTCTGGCTGGTCACCGGGCAGAGCCAGTAAATAGCCATTGCCAAACAGCCGCCCCCAGACCCCAAAGGTTTGACTGAGGTTTTGGAGCTTCTCTGGTGGGACACCTTCAATTTCAACCACTTCTTGACCAATGACCCGCTGAATCAAATCAGCAGGTGTGCCTTCGTCAATCACCTGTCCCTGCTGCATCAATAGCAGGCGATCGCAGAGTCGCTGGGCTTCATCCATATAATGAGTGGTCAGCAAAACGCCGCAGCCTTGCTGCTTGAGCTGGCTAACCAATCGCCAAAACTCTTGGCGAGCATCGGGATCTAGCCCGGTAGTAGGTTCATCTAAAAACACCAGCTTAGGATAATTAATTAAAGCTCGTGCTAGCACAAGTCGCCGTTTCATGCCGCCTGAGAGTTCGTCAATTTGAGCCTGCGCTCTGTCTTGCAGATTGACTAAACTGAGCAGTTCGGCAGCGCGATCGCGAGCTTTAGCCCCAGTCAGGCGGTAGTGATGGGCGAAGTAAGAGAGGTTTTTGAAAACGGTAAAGTCAGGGTCGAGGTTGTCTTCTTGGGTGACAATGCCCATCTGGGCGCGAGCTTGCTTCCCTTTGCTGGGCAGTTGCCAAGGCCCAAACTGAACAAAGCCACGGGTGGGAATAACAGTGCCGTAGAGCATACCGACGGTTGTTGTTTTGCCAGCTCCATTTGGCCCTAGCAGGCCGACAATTTCGCCGGGATGCAGCGTAAAGTTAATGCCTTGCACGACCGGGCGATCGCCGTAGCATTTCCACAAATCGTAAGCTGTCAGCGTCAAAGCGTCATCAGACATGTCAGCATCCCCAGCCGTTTGATGGCTTGAGTCTAAACGTTGATAGAGAATAAGCCCTGAGGTTCTGGAGCGATATAATGGCTAAAAGCAGAAGGCCGAGGCAGCAGCCAGAATGAAAGGGGTTTGTCAGCGGCTTTCAGCCAGTTAAAGATCTCAACTCTAGGGGCTACAGCTTTATCTATCGTATCTCTCTGAGATCGTATCTTTCTAAGATAGATCGCTGCTTTCCCCCAAATTATCAGCCGCTGAGCTAAACTTCTTTGGCCGACTTCGGTAAACTGACGCTCACAGTTGTGCCTTCACCTAGCTGGCTTTCTAGCCGAATCTGGCCGCGATGATTTTCGACAATCAGCTTAGCGATCGCTAGCCCTAGCCCTGAGCCACTATCGCGGCGGCGACCACGGGCTGGGTCGGCTCGGTAAAAGCGGTCAAACACATGGGGCAAAGCGTCTGGGGCAATGCCTGCCCCCGTATCTTGCACAGCCACCTGTAAGCCTGACTGCCCTTGACGTAAAGGCGCTAGTTCAACAACGATGGTGCCAGCGGCGGGGGTATGTTGCAGGGCGTTGCTAATCAAATTGGTAAACAAACGGATGAGCTGATCGCGATCGCCTTGCAAGGCAAAAGCTGATTCTGAAGCGGCGATCGCTGCTTCATTGGCTCCGGCTAGTTCTGGTAGTCGATAGACCAACTGCACTGATTTTTCCAGAGCGATCGCCTGCTGTTCTTCAATCACCTCACCCAAAAGCTGATCTAGCCAAACCGTTTCTCGCTGTAGCGGTACCAGCCCACTTTCTTGGCGGGTCAAAAATAACAGATCATCCACCAGTCGCCCCAGCCGTCGGGTCAGGCGCTCTATCACCTGCAACTGCCCCTGCTGAAACTGAACGTCGGGTTCGGGGTCAGCTAAAGCTACCTGCACGTTGGTTTGTATCACCGCGATCGGGTTGCGCAATTCGTGGGAAGCATCGGCAGTAAACTGCTTGAGTTGCTGGTAAGACTCTTTAACAGGGGCGATCGCCAAACCCGATAAAAACCAGCCAATCGCCGCCACCACCCCCACCATCAAGCTAATGCCCAGCCCTAAATCAACCATCAAGCGGCGGGTTGGCTTCGTTACCTCAAACCAGGGATGGCTCACCCGCAAATAGCCCAAAACCTGATTGCCTGACTGAATGCGCTGGGTAATCTGCCGCAGCAGCGATGCCTTCGTTAGCCGCACAGTTTCCCCCTGAGGGTTAACATGCAACGGTAGCCGGGGCGGTTCGGCAAAGGTAGACCACAGCAGATCTCCCGTGGGGCTAAACCACTCTAGATCAATGCGATCGTCTTCGGCGGGCGGGGCATTGTCGCGAAAGGTCGCTTCTACATTCACCCGCAGCGGTGGTTCTACAATGCCAATTGCCGTTAAGACCCGTCCCCCCGTTTCGCTAGGTTCAATGACCAAAGAGCGCAACACAATTTCAATAACATGGTTAAGCGTATCGTCTACCCGCTCCACCAGGGTTGTGCGCACATAGAGATAAAAACCGCTGGCAAACAGCAACAATAAAACAGCCGTGACAGCCGTATACCAAAGTGCCAGACGGCGACGCGTCGCTTGAAACATAATCGCCTATGAGCTATCCCACACGGTAGCACAGAGAACCCCAACTGCTTCACAAAGCCCCCTGCCTAAACTGGCTGCCTGCCAACGGTGATGAGTGAAAGCGGTATCATGCAAACTATCGTTGCCCCGGCGTTGACGCTGAGGCGCGATCGCAAATCAATAGCGCAATTAATCAAGCACATAGAGGATTAGCATGTCAGGCGAAGATACCTTAGTGACTAAAAAAGTCTACTTCGACATCACCATTGGCGGTGAACCCGCTGGGCGGATTGTCATGGGCTTATTTGGCGAAACGGTGCCCAAAACCGCCGAAAATTTTCTCCAACTCTGCACTCACGAGCAGGGTTTTGGCTATAAAGGCAGCCGCTTTCACCGGGTAATCAAAGACTTTATGTGCCAGGGGGGCGACTTTACAAACGGCAACGGCACAGGCGGTAAGTCTATCTATGGCCCGCGCTTTGCCGATGAAAACTTTACCCTCAAGCACTATGGGGCGGGGTGGCTGTCAATGGCCAATGCCGGCAGAGATACAAACGGCTCACAGTTCTTTATTACGCTGGTGAAAACGCCCTGGCTCGATGGTAAGCACGTCATTTTTGGCAAAGTTTTAGAAGGCATGGAAGTGGTACGCCAAATTGAGCAGGTTAACACCGATCGCCAAGATAGACCCCAATCAGAGGTGCTGATTGCTGATTGTGGCAGTCTGCCCGTAGACGAACCGTTTGCTGTTGCTAAAGAAAGCGCTGCATAAGGGTTTTGGCTGGTTTTGTTCTACAGCGTGAGGGGTTTGGTGAGCCAGATTCCCCACGCTGTTTGCAGCGGCAGGCTACCGGGTGATGGTTCTGACAACAAGGCGACCTTTGGCAATTGCGCATGGGTCTTAGCGACACATCGGTTTTGAATAAGTGCGGTAGGAGTGAGCAGTGAGCTGCAAACCAGGGCTTGAAATTATCTTTACACTTTTATATAACTAAATAGTGATTTACTCAAGTAAGGTTTACAGATTCCTTCAGCTTCATCCTTGGTCAGGCGAGGCTTAACCCCCTTAGCCCTGCCAAAATCGTAAAGATTCACCATGACCTATCACACGCGAAAAGTCGTTTCTCTGTTAGCAGCAACCGCCCTGGTGGGCTTATTTTTTCTCTGTGCAGTGCTACAGACACCCCCGGCCTTGGCCGCTATTCGACAACTCGAAGAAGCCCCCGGCCAAATTGTCTATCAAGCTCGGCAGACTGTACCCGATCAGCAGGGCGATCGCTGGCAACTGATTGCCTTCAACCGGGTTCGCCCTAACGGCCAGACCAGTTTTTATCTACGGCTGGTGGGGTTTCCTGGCAAGGCCGAAATTGATCGTTCGCGATCGCTGCTGCTGACATCTTCTTTAGGACAACGGCTAACGGCCCAAGAAGCTTCTAGCCAGATCTTTACAGACGCCGCTGCCGCCGCCCCCAATATAGGCCAATACGACCTAAAACCCATCGTGTCGCAGCTAGCGGCAGCCGTTCCCCTACAGCTCACACTCCCCACCCTAAACCAAGACGATGTGCTGCTTACCCTCACTCCCGCGTACATTCAAGAATGGAAAACTGTAGCAGCTTATGAACCGTTGTTTTTGCCGCCAGAATAGCTCTTTTCCGCCAGCGACTGGAAGCGATAGAGTAAGATACTGCGGCAATCGTTAGCGCCTGGTATCACCCAAGGCAGCAGGCAGAGAGCAGAATACAAAAGAAAGCTGTTCTGTCAGCGGCTGGTAGCCATTGAAGCGTCTGAGGACTTGTGGCGACAGCGATCGCGCCCATCAACCCCCGAAGAAAACATTATGGATGGCAAAGAACTGCAACACCAATACGAGGCAGGTGAACGCAATTTTTCTGGACTCAAGCTGCTAGAAATTGAGCTGCTACAGCTTGACTTCAGCGATGCTGACTTTAGCCATGCCGATTTACGTCAGGCTCGCTTAGGTCGGACTCACTTTTGCCGTGCTAACTTTGCCAACAGCGATTTGAGTGAATCTATTTTGTGGGGCAGCGACTTAAGAGAGGCCAATTTGACCCGTGCCCAACTACGAGAGGTAGATTTGAGCGGTGCAATTTTAGCCAACGCCACATTAGCCAACGCCAATCTGGTTAAAGCCAGCTTGTGCGGCGTTAATTTGAGCCACGCCAACTTATCGGCGGCTTGTTTACTAGAGGTTGATTTGCGCCCAACCGCTGACCAAAGAACCGACTTGGGGCAGGCCAATTTGAGTCAGGCTGACCTGAGCTATGGGCTTTTGAGCGGGACTATTTTGCGCGGGGCTAATTTGAGCGGTGCCAAGCTGTGTCGAGCCAAGCTAGGCCGAGATTACCGTCCGGGAGGATTTCCGACTGATTTAGCAGAGGCGAATTTGCAAGGAGCCGACCTGAGCTACGCCGACCTGAGTGGAGTCAATCTAAAAGCAGCCGATCTGCGCGGGGCTGATCTGACAGGCACGCTTTTGCATCAGGCCAATCTGCACCAAGCGCTGATGCCAGACGGCCTACCGCACGAGTAAGCCCTTTTCTACCCGTCGGTTGCCTCTGGGTGCTGAATGCGATATTCAATGTCATCAATTGTCTTAATCACCAGCCGTCGCGCTTGTAAGTTCCAACCCCATTTCTGGATGGCAAAGGCCGCATAGAAGCCGACGCCTGTGGCTATAAAATCGAGCGGCTGCGTCCATGAAATGCCTAGCAGCAAACCCAATCCACCGATGCCCCAAAATGGCAGCGCTACCGTTTGCCGATTTTCTTCAACAATACGAGCAAATGGGTTTTGAGGCATTTCCTCAGCAATTTCACTGCGAATTTGCTGTTGCTGCGATCGCGAAACGGCAAAACTAAACTTGCGGCGTAATTTCTCAATTTTGCGGGCTTCGGTACTGTACTCAGTTAACTCGTCTTCGGCCATCGCAATTAGCTGATCTTTCTGGCTCATGGTTTCACGTTAGGATAATGAGAGATTCTTAAGAAAGGTTAAGGCATTACGTGCCCGGACGCTATGACGCTGGATCTTCCCTCATTTCCCACCACTCAACCAGAGTCGCCCTCTCCGGCAGCAGCCGTGGCTTTGGCCGTACACCACCTCCGCAAAAGCTATGGCCGGGGTAAAAAGCGCTTTGAGGCTGTGCGGGACGTCAGTTTGACGATTCAAGCGGGTGAGGTGTTAGCCTTTTTGGGGCCTAATGGAGCCGGAAAAACCACCACTATCAAGATGATTGCAGGTTTAATTCGGCCCGATAGCGGTCAGGTTCGCATTGCTGGCCTCGATCCCCATCGCCAAAGTCGGGCGCTTAAGCAAGTAGGGGCGGTGCTAGAAGGCAATCGCAACCTCTATTGGAAACTCACAGCCCTAGAAAATTTAGACTATTTTGGCGTGCTACGTGGCCTGCCTAGTCGGCTAGCCCGACAGCGAGGACTCAAGCTGCTAGAACAGTTTGACCTGACAGCCAAGCGCCAGACCCCGGTGCAAAAGCTATCACGGGGTATGCAACAAAAGCTGGCGATCGCGGTTGCGTTAATCCATCAACCGCAACTGCTGCTGCTAGATGAACCAACGCTGGGTCTAGATGTAGAAGCGGGTGAAACGGTTAAAGCCCTGGTACGGCAAATTGCTCAGTCAGGCTGTGCCATTTTGCTAACTACCCACCAGCTCGATGTTGCTGAAGAACTTTCAGATCGGGTGGCTGTGATCCGCCAGGGAGAAATCATTGCCGAAAAACCCACTCAGGCGCTCATTCGGCAGTTTTCTGGCTCTACCTACCGGATCACGTTTGAAGGCAGCTTGAGTGACCTGCAAAAACAGGCGATCGCTGCTTTAGGCGCTGTCATTACGGCTGAACAGATCACCTTTGCCGGAGAACCCGCCCAGCTCTATCAGCTACTCGATCAGCTCAAACCGTTACCGTTAGTGGCCGTCACCAAAGATCAGGCCGACCTCACCCAGGTTTTCTTAAAGCTGGTACGGGGAGAGTCAACCTCCCCTCTCGCCTGAGTGTTTGCTTGTTGCCTGTTTATTCCTTTAGCTGCTAGCGCATCTGCCACTTTTCTCACCTCCATGCTTGAACTTCTAATTGGCGAACTCAAACGTACCTGGATCCAGTTCATTCGCTATCCAGCAGAAGTGATTGCTGGCTTGTTTATTGTCACTACCGTCTTTTATGGCTTGTTTCTCAGCGCTCAGTATATGGCTGGGCCTAGTATGGGGTTTGGCGATCGCTTAGAGGCTGTTGTCATTGGCTATGTCGCCTGGACGCTGATTTTGTACATCGTCAACGATATTGCCATTGGCTTACAGCTAGAAGCCCAAACAGGCACCCTGGAGCAGGTTTTTCTTTCTCCCTTCGGGGCACCGAAAGTCTTTATTGCCCGAGCCTTTGCTAGCTTGGCCTTACGCATGACGCTGATTGTGCTGATTCTGGCCATTTTGATTGGCATTACGGGCAGTCGCTTGGCCTTTCCGCCAACGCTAATTTTGCCGCTAATAACGATGCTGATGGCAGGGTATGGTTTAGCCTTTTTTATGGGGGCTTGTGCCTTGATCTTTAAGCGTGTGCAGCAGGTATTGGGCGTTTTTCAGTTTGCTTTGCTGTTTTTGCTAGCAGCTCCAACCGAAGAATGGAGCGGAGCGGGGTATTGGCTGGCTCAGCTTTTGCCCATGCTGCCTAGCACTGGCTTGCTACGTGATTTAATGGCTCGGGGGGAAGCGCTCGACCTGTGGCAGCTTGGCATTGCGATCGCCAACGGTGGATTTTACTTTGGAGCTGGGTTATTTCTGTTTCACTGGGCCGAACAGCAAGCCAAACGTCGCGGCTTGTTGGGCGGTTATTAGGTTATTCATCTACTGCAAACAGAAAGAAGTCTTGAATCAGCCATCTGTCAGCCTTTTGTTTTTCCATCAGGTACATGGCTCGAAACAGTTCAGCCCGCTGAGACAAAAACATGACAAGCTGAGTAGGCGTGTTTTGAAAAAAGGTTAAGCCTTCAAAAACGACAGAGCTAGGGCGATACAGGGGTGCGTAGTCTGTTTTGATTAAGTGTAAAAAGTTATCTGCCGTCTTGAATTTTTGCTGGATTTTAGGGGCAACCAAAGCAAAGGCGGCATAGCTATCATTCGCTTGAAAAGCTTTGAGTTGATCTTCGATTACCAGGCGAATTGCGACTTGCTCTGATTGAATCAGCGTCATTCGGATGCACTCAATCTAACTTCTCAATTATTGCCAGCTTTAGCAAAAACGGGATAGCCGCAAAGGCTATTTAGGCAAAATTTTGCTTATTTGGGATAAACTGCAAAAGATAAGGGGAACATATTGACTACAATTTTAGACATTTGATAGACTTCTTGGCTACGCTTGCGCAGATTAAAATTTCTTCTTTGTCAGCAATTTTAGTCAGATTCTTTGATTGAGATTGTAATTCCTTAAGCCCGCTCTGACGGAGTTTCAAAGCACGTCGCTTACTTTGTAACCTGCACCCTCAACCTCTATCCTCAGCTTAAAAGCGAGGCTTTGATTGCCTTGCCTCTAGCTGTTGAGAAATCAGTTGTAAAACGGCAATTCATCTGCTCTAAACGGTGCGATCGCTCTTAAACTGACGATTGTCGCTGAGGCTCCTCCGGATAAATTAACAAAACGAAAACGTCATTCAAGTCGCCTGATCTTTTGGCGCTTGCCAGCGGCTCAAAGTTTCGCGGTTGAAAGAAGCCAGTAAAATAGGAATAGCTATCCCTATGATGAAAGCAGTATGAGGCAACCTTTGGCAGTGATCCAAGCCCAAGCAGGGGCAATTTTTAGCGACGAAGACGCCACTTTGCCCCTAAGCTTTGGTAACGACGTTTTGGCGTATGAAACTGCCCAAACGGGCGTGGCGATCGCCGATCGCTCACACTGGGGCAAAATTCGCGTTGCTGATAGCGATCGCCTGCGGTTTTTGCACAATCAAACCACCAACGACTTTCAGCTACTACAGCCAGGACAGGGCTGTGACACCGTATTTGTGACTTCTACTGCCCGCACGCTTGATTTAGTCTCGGCTTATCTAGAAGCCGACTCCGTTTTGCTATTAGTATCACCAGGGATGCAGCAAAAGCTGATTGACTGGATGGATCGCTACATTTTCTTTGCTGACAAGGTGAAGCTAGAAGATGTCACCGACGAGATGGCTGCGTTTAGTCTATTGGGACCTCAAAGCGATCGCCTGATAACCCAGCTAGGAGCAGAGTCTTTAATTAGTCAGCCTATAGCTAGCCATCAAAACTTAGAGATTGACGGCTTTCAGGTTATGGTTGCCGTCGGCAGTGGCTTGGTTAGCCCAGGCTATACGCTCTTTGTGCCGACAGAGTTTGCAGCGCAGCTTTGGCAACGGCTAACTGAAGCAGGCGCGGTTTCGTTGGGAGAGCAGGTTTGGCAGCAGCTACGCATTGAGCAAGGCCGCCCCATGCCAGCAACCGAGCTAACAGAAGATTTTAATCCTCTAGAAGCAGGGCTTTGGCAAACCATCTCTTTTGACAAAGGCTGCTACATCGGCCAAGAAACTATCGCTCGCCTCAACACCTATCAGGGAGTCAAGCAACAACTGTGGGGCATTCAGCTCGATCGCGACGTGCCGCTACAGTCAACCGTGATGTGCGATCAAGAGAAGGTCGGTGTGCTGACCAGTTTGGTACAAACGCCTACAGGGATTAAAGGCTTGGCCTATATTCGCACCAAAGCAGGGGGTAACGGCTTATCTGTCACGGTAGCGGGTGCTGAAGGTACTATTGTTGATATTCCTTTTTCGACGCGGGGTTATCTCAGCCCTGAAGCTGCAGCTTCTACCTAAACAGCAAAGCTAGCCTACCCCAGGCAAATACCTTAGCTACAGGCAAGATTGGCTTGCTGCTACACAGCATGAAACTTCTGATAAAGCCAGGGCTGTACGGGTGCGCCTTGCTGCAGATGTTGCTCAACAATAATCGGTACCTGACGGGGCTGAACCCGGTCATACCAAATTGCCTCAGGCAAAACAATCACCATTGGCCCATTGCCGCACTGCCCTAAACAGCCGCTACGTTCAGCAGCCACTTTGGCTTGCTGAAAAGCTTTTAAGACTTGAGCTGCGCCATATTTGCGACAGCTTGTATTTTGACACACTAAAACACGACGGTTCATTTAGCTAGAAGCACTGGTATAAAATCGCAAAGCAAAGCGCCAAAACAACCGTGAAGCCTGAAACAGCGCGATCGCTAGCAGCACTGAAGCAAAAACCCACTCCCAGTCTACTCGCTGCAATAACGTTTCGGCTGGCACCGTTGTTAAAAAAGCAACTGGCACAATGAAAGTAAAAAAGACTCGGTAAGCCGCCGGATACGCTGCCATTGGGAACCGCCCCGCTTCAATCAGACCGCGCAAAACCTCAGTCACGTTGTAGATTTTGACAAACCAAATGCTGGTAGCTCCCAACATAAACCAGAGGCTATAGAGGCTGATTGCTCCTAGCAGCAGCGGCGGCAGCGCCCGCAAATAATCGCCAGGGTTGACGCCCAAACGAACGCCCGCATAAATAATGGTTCCTAACCCAAAGCAAACATCTGTCAGCCCCCAGGGTGAGAGCGCCCGCGTCGAAAGCCAAAACTGAGAGCTAATCGGCTTGAGCAAAACAAAGTCTAAAGTTCCTTCCTGAACGTGCCGGACAATTTTATTCAGGTTAGGCGCTAAAAAAGTTGCCGCTACTCCTTGCAACACTGTAAAAATGCCCAACACAATCAGGGCTTCTTCCCAACTCCAGTTCTGAAACTCGTATCCGGTTTGATAGAAAAGAAACAGCCCAAACAAACTACCCACCAAACTGCCAAAGCTGCTAAGTGCTGCAATCAAAAAATTGAGCCGATACTCTAGCTCAGCTGCGATCGCCGTACTCCAAAACAGCCATAAAACCTGTCTGTAGCGATGCATCAACCGTATAGTTCCTTTTCATCAGCGCCTAATGTTTAGCAGACATTTGCCGTAGCGGCAAAGTCAGGGTAAAGGTGGTGCCTTCTCCCAAAACTGAATCACATGTTATCTGGCCTTGGTGGTTCTGAGTAACCACCTGATAGCTGATTGACAAACCTAAGCCTGTTCCTTTACCCACTGGTTTGGTTGTAAAAAAAGGATCAAAAATTTTGCTGCGAATTTTCTCCGACATGCCAGAGCCGCTGTCTTGAAACGTGAGCTGAACAGCCTTATCAGCGATCGCCTGGGTAGAAATAATAATGTAATCAGGGGAGAAATCAGCGGCTGATGGCGCAGCGGACTGCCGCTTTTCTTGAATTGCATCAATGGCGTTGTTAAGCAAATTCATAAAAACCTGATTAAGCTGGCCACCGTGGGCTTCAATGGCAGGCAGCGAACCGTAGTTTTTAACTATGTCAATGCCGGGACGGTCTGCTTTTTTCTTGATGCGATTTTGTAAAATCAGTAAGGTATCTTCTAAGCCTTGATGAATATCAAACTGATTAATTCCATCGCGATCAAGGCGAGAAAAATTGCGCAGAGATAGCACGATCTGGCGAATGCGTTCTGCTCCTACCCGCATTGAATCTAAAGATTTAGGTAAATCATCAATTAAAAACTCAATATCAATATCACGCGCAAATCGATCAATCTCTCCTACAGTAGCCGGATAATTTTTTTGATAAAGTCGGATCAGCTTGGTTAAATGACCAAACTGCTCGGATAAATATTCTAAATTGCCGTAAATAAAGCCAGCAGGATTGTTAATTTCGTGCGCCACACCTGCCACCATTTGGCCTAAGCTAGACATCTTTTCGCTGTGAACTAGCTGAATTTGAGCTTGCTGCAAGTTCCCCAACGTGTTTTCCAAAACGTCGGCTTGTCTTTTGTAATCAGCTTGTGACTGTTGTAAAGCAGTATGCTGCTGTCGAATAATTTGATCAGCCCGTTTAATTAACAGAAACAAAACACTATAAAGACCCGCTAAAATCAGCAAACTGCCGAGCAAAATTGTCTGCCGGGTCTGGTAAATTTGTTGAAATAGAGGCGTAACGTCGCTATAGAGTTCAACAACGCCCTCAACCTCATTCCCCGACGATGACTGAATAGGAACATAGCTAGAGAGTAAATCGCGATCGCTCACCTGTCCCTGAATAGCCCGAAATGAGCTACGGTGACCGAGTTGACTCACCACCTGCCCAGATCTAGCAATCACAAAATTGCGATTGCTGACAGCCATCTCCCCAATCTGACTAACCTCTGTTGAAAAAACAGTGCGGCCTTTGAGGTCAAAAATTTTAACTTTAACGACCGATAGCCCTCTCATCTGGGTAAAAACAGCCCGCTGCAATTGATAAGATTTTGGATGTTTTCTTAAGTCTTCATCTGATAAGCTGCTGGTAGATCGAAGAAAGCGAGAAAACTCCGGCCAAAGGGTGTTAGAAAAAGACTTGGTCAGGGCAATGTTTTGTTCTTCGGTGAGATGAATTAAGTTTTTAACCGACTGTTGATAGTAAAAGTAATTAAGGGCGATCGCCGTTAAGGTAAACGCAATTAATCCACTGAAGGCAAAGTATCTGAGAAGTTGAAACCTTTGCACTTGCTTCAGCTTTCTTTGAGCAGAGGCCAGCCGCATTCGCTTGAAAAAACCAAGCATCCTACAAACCGGAAAATAGGTTCTAGGATGAAAGAGTTTAAACAACATGTTTATTGCGCTTATATTTAGCAAGTGGATTATGTAAAGATAGTTAGCATCATTTTTAAGTTTGTGTTTTAATACGAAAAGTAAAAATGTAAAAACAAACTTAAAGTCTAAACTTTCCTAGTCTTACTAGACTAACTTTACTTATTTCAGAATTTAATCCGATAGATGGCCGATATCGCTGACGATAACTCAGCCAATTCCCACAGTTTCGGGCGGGACAGCGCTTTGTCTGCCAGCAGCGATCGCTCACAGTATGCCCCACTTGCCGCAGTCGCTAAAAGAGCTGCTTGCTGTAGTAGCGGCTACCCTAAAGGCATACAGTCTTGCTTTGCCAGTACAGCTAAGCTCCCATGCCAGAATATTGCTTGAGTCCTCTACGCCAAAGCCAGCGGTTTAGCCCAAAAAAAAGGATGCCCCAACCCAGCATCGTCAAAAAGCCTTGGGTGTAGTTAACGGGCATTCCAACTAAAATGCTAGCCGGAAAGTAAATCAAATACGGAAAAGGCGTCCAAAGGACAACGGCGCGAATGGCGGCTGGAAACATCTCTAGCGGCGCTAACATGCCAGAAAGAAATAGATATAGCAAAAACCAAAACTGCTCAACTGCACTGGCTCGCTCTGTCCAAAACGCCAATATCGCTGAGGTATACTGCATCAAAAATCGCAGGCAAAAAGACAGCGAAACCGTAATCAATCCCAGGGCGATCGCTTTAACGCTAGGCAACCAGATGGCCTGCGGGTATAGCAGAAAAAACACGCCCACCAGTACAGCTGCCAAAGGTAAGCGGGCAAACCGTTCCGCCACATGGCTAAAAAAATGACGCCAAACAGGATCAATTGGCTGTAGCAGGTTAGGCGACAGTTTGCCCTCTAGTACCTCCCGCTCAAACTCCCAAACGACCCAAACGACCGTAAATTGCCTCACTAAAAAAACAGCCAGAAAATAGCGAATAAATTCAACTGGCTGCAAACCAAACTGACCGCTACGCGCAGCTTCTACCCAGATGCCCATCAAAATCAGCGGAAAAGTTCCCGACAGCACCCAAAACAGCAGCTCTGCCCGGTATTCCACCATGTAAGCGTAATAGACCAGCAGCAGAGTTTTGATTAAGTGCAGTAGTTTAGCGGAGCGCGAACGGATTTTGGCCTGAGGCCGCGCTGGGTTGGGTCGATTTTGCTGAACAGACATTAGGCGATCGCTCCTGCTTGAAAAACTCGACCAATCACCTCTTCAACGGGCGGATCGGTTACGGTTAAATCTTTAATATCCAAATCGGCTAACAAGCGAGCCACCGTCTGCGTTAGCGCCTCGCGCCGCACAATCAAGCTAGCGACACAGCCTTCAAAAGTTTCTAGCTCGCCGTAGCTGGCTAAATCTTCAGCGTTGACCTGGCAATCTAACTCAATTTTGACCTCTCGGTAAGGGGCAAACTGCTCTAGCAATTTGTCTAAACTGCCGTCATAAATAAGCTGTCCCTGGTAAATCAACAAAACTCGCTCACAGAGAGCCGTAATATCAGCCATATAGTGACTGGTCAACAGCACTGTTGCCCCATAGCGGCGGTTATATTCCTGCAAAAAGCTGCGGACAGCCACTTGAGCATTGACATCTAGACCGAGTGTGGGTTCGTCTAAAAACAAAATTTGCGGTCGGTGCAAAAGGGCTGCTAGCATCTCGGCTTTCATCCGTTCTCCCAACGAAAGTTTGCGTACGGGCTGACTGAGTTTGTCGGCTAGCGCCAGCATTTCAGCCAACTCTGCCACTCGATAGCGAAACTCCTTGTCTGAAAGTCCGTAAATTGCGGCGTTAATTCTGAGCGAATCCATGGCGGGTAAGTCCCACAGCAATTGCTGCTTTTGCCCCATCACCAGCGTAATCTGGTGCAAAAAATCTACAGGTCGCTGAAAGGGCGTATATCCTGCTACCTGCACCTGTCCGGCAGACGGATGGATCAACCCTGTCAGCATTTTTAGCGTTGTGGTTTTACCCGCTCCATTCGGCCCCAAAAACCCCACCACTTCACCCGGTTGAATCTCAAAAGAGATGGCTTGCACAGCCTCGATATAACGATAAGTGCGGCGAAAGAAATGCCGCAAGGTTCCCTTTAATCCAGGTTGCTTAATGGCAACCGGATAGCGCTTACTTAAGTGGTCTACGTGGATGATCGACATCAGCATGACTCGGCAGGACTTAAGCACTACTCTATCGAGTCAGTCTGGCTGAGAACTATCCCTTTCAGGATGGAGTTCTCTAGAGTGGGCAACTGGATAAAACCTGGCTTTAAACAGAAAGAGTACCCTCCAGGGTACTGCTAGCAAGCATTTCCGGCTTTTAGAGTGAAAAAGTCTAAATCGACACTTGCTTAATTTATCCTCGCCTCAGGCAGGCTAGCGCATTAGCAGACAGGTAAAAAACGGCTGCAACAGCGATCGCGGCTGAGCCAACGCCTTGCTCTAGCATTACCCCCCTAGCAAGCGTCGATGTTTCGCAGATAGTAAAGAAGCAGGCTTAAAATGCTAAGAACAGAAATTAATCCCGATCGCCAACCGCTCAACAAGCTTCAAAGTCAACGCCTCGCTGCCCTCAGCGAACTCAGCGTTAAAGAAATTGCAGGTCTAAGCGTAGCTGAAATTAGCGAAAAGTTTAGATGGCGTATTGATCCAGAACTGCTCTTATTCCGTCGCCTTTGTGGCCGGGTAGTCAAGCAAGATCCAGACACAGGCGCTGAATACCCAGTTCCCTTTGCCACCGTTCATGTCGAAGATACAGACTGCAACTTTCTCGGCTTTTTTCCTAAAGCTTCTCCCTGGAGCTGGCTATTTCCGACCTTCTGCCGTCGCGAAGAAATTGCCACCGTAACGACTGACGCCTGTGGCCGCTTCTGTGTCTACATTCCCCGCTGGGAAATTGACTGGATCTTGCGCTTCCGCCGAGAACGCTTTTGCTTTCCCGATATTTTCATCAAACCTTCTATCCGCGATTTACTAGCAGAACTGCAAACGCCCGACGTGATTCGGCCTCCTCAGCCTCAACCTGACCCCATTCCCCTGCTCAAAGACGGCGGTTTGACCCTCCAGCGAGCTGAGCAACTCGTCGGCGCGGCCACCGCTCGCAAGCTAGCAGCCTTAGAAGCCAGCGCCACCTTTGGTAGCACAACCTTACAGCAGCAGCAGCTATTGGCTAGCAGTGGGTTTAGCCAACCGCTACCCCCCCCGCTGCCTACAAAGCTTAGAGAACTGCGCCACAGCGACCAAGCTAATCAAGCGATGGACAAAATGCGGCTTAACATCGCTGCACAGCTCAAGCTAGATGCTCAGCGTTTAGAGGGCTTAGACTTCGATCGCTATGTAGGGCCTTTCCGCCGTTGCGTAGACTTCGTCATTCCAGAATGGACGCCCATTTTTGATGTTCCTGACATTACCTTCCGAGTCACGCAAGATGTCGATGGCGACGGCGATGAAGAAGTCATCTACGCTGAGAGCTTCTTTGATGTCCGCTGGAATTCTGGCTCTCTTCCAGACGTTAAGCTGGTTGCCTCTCAAATTGCCCTAGCTGGCGTAGCTTGTGATGCTCCCCCGGTTGCCTGTCAGGATGTGGCTTCGATTACCTCAGTAGGGCTAATGCCCGTCGTTAATCCCGCCAGCCCTACTGATCCTTATCATGATGCTGTCAGCGGCTATGGTCGCCGTCCTAACCGTCCCCATCCTTCTGGGGCATTGGTAGATCCCCTGCCGAACCCGCTAGCCGAAGTACCTTACGCTGGTACACTTCAGCTCTATGGCTGCAACCAGGTGCAAGGGGCTAGCTTTTATCGTCTCCGCTACCGCTTCAACAATGGCGCTGCTATCCCGTTTACGGGGCTGAGCTGGCCACTTTATCGTTTAGTGGGTGGCGTGAGCCAGATTTTTTGGCAAAGTGCCGATACAGCTGGCTGGTACCCCGTTTTGCCTGCTACTGAAAATTGGTCGCCTGCCAACTTGCTGCTTAACTGGCCCACTCGCAGCTATCAAAATGGTTTGTATACCGTTGAAGTTGAATTAGGCAATGCCAGTAAAGAAGTGATTGGTAGCGCCACTCCTATCAACTTCCGGGTGGATAATTCAGCGCCAACTGCTCAGTTTACGCAACTGCGCTGGCGAGTTGAAGGTGGCATTTGGAGTGAGCCAATAGAGTTGATTTGCCCGGTGATTCAACGGCCCATCATTGCGGGTCAGCCAGCTAACCTTGAGTTTGAAGTCAGCTACCTGGCAACCGCTAGCCACCTGCGCTCCGTTTCCTTGAGTGGGGGGGGGTGTGGCAGTGGCAGCCCCATCCTTAGCTCGGCGTTGAGTACGGCTCAGCACTGGCACAGCGACCCGGCTGACAACAGCGTTACGAATGTTGCCACATTTTCATTGCCGGGTAATGCCGCTCAAGGCGCTTATAGCTTTAGCCTGTTTGCTTCGAGTCGAGCCTTTAATCCGGCGGGCGGCGATGGCGGATTTGAAGCGGATTGGAATTACGATCCGTTGGAAATCTACGTCATTCCTAGATTGCCAGTAGCGGTTGTCAATGTGTAGTCGCACGGTTCTCTAATCACATCCTGTCATTGAGTTAAATGGGGGTAGCGGCTTTGTCGGTGACAAAGCCGCTGCTTAAACATAAAAGTTAGAACTTAGCTTCTTTTTGAAGCAGCTCCTCAATGGTGAGATTGGGTTGAGAAGTGCCGTCAAAGACGCTGCCAACTTTGCGATTTTGAAAGTGTTTGAGGGCTAAACGATAGGCTTCACTCGGTAGCGCCACATAGCCTACCATGGGAACAAGCGTCCGAGCATTGGCTAAATAATACTCAATAAAAGCGGCAAGTTCTGGGTTGCTAGTTGAGGTTGCCTCCGTTTTTACGGCTTCTGCCGGGATATTGGCAACTGGGGCTGAGCAGCTTGCGATCGCCGTTAAACCCCAAAGAAGACTGCCCCTGTAAAGTGTCTTATTCATAAAAATTTCAGTCATTGAGCATTAAAATTTAATGCTCATATTGTCTGTCGAAGGGTTTAGTCGGCGTCAAGCTTTCCAGACAACATTGTTAGCTTTGATCAATTAATTTTTGTGCTAATTTCTCTTAAGAAAATTATTAATTAGACACCTTTAAGCCGCTCTGATTTCAACGTATAGACAGCGTTAATTAGGGTTAAAGCCGCCAAAGGCGCAGTTACCGCCCGCAAAACTGTTGACCCCAGTGAGACGACTTGATACCCAGCGGCGATCGCTTCGTTAACTTCTGCCGTCGTCCAGCCGCCTTCTGGCCCGGTGGCTACTAGCAACGCGGCAGACGGCCTTTCTAGCAAGCAGGTTAGTAAATGTGGCTGCTGTTGGCGGGCGCTACACAGGTAAAGCGGTTGGTCGGCGGCGGTTGTTTGTAATAGCTGCTTAAAAGATCTCGGTTCGTCTACCACAGGAACCACAAGGCGCTCTGACTGCTCAGCCGCTTCTGTAGCAATCCGTTGCCAGCGCGTAAGTTTTTGGGCGCTAGGACGCAGCAGCGTGCGATCGCTAATCAGCGGCCAAATCTCCGTAACACCTAGCTCTGTTGCCTGCCGCACCACCTCATCAAACCCACTGCCTTTTGGCAACGCAGCCGCCAACACCACCTGCGGCAAGGGCACAGACTCAGCCGCGACGGCATCTAAAAGTTGGGCGGTAGCCGCTGAGTCTGTGAGCATGGCTAACCACTGTTGCCCACGACCATCTAGCGCTAAAAAGCGATCGCCCGCCTGAAGCCGCAAAACCCGTCGCAGATAGTGCTGTTGCTCTAGCGTAAGCTGAATGTGGTTGGCTTGAAGCTGGGCAGAAGTAATCGTCAAACGCTGCACGGCAAAATGGCTGAGATGGAATTATCGAGTCAGGATCGAATCAGGTCAGTATAGCGATAGCCACCAAGATTAATACCAATTCTTCAAAAGAAAGGTACAGATGAGAATGACGAAACGTATGCAGAGCAAAGAC
>NZ_JBQLZL010000055.1:0-35872 GCF_052168255.1 Almyronema sp.
CTTTGGTTTGGTTAAAGCTCAATATGTCATGGCAAAAGCATTCGTTGCTATGCGAATTTATATTTTGCCAATCCTGCTTAAATGGTTAAAATTAAAGCCCCTTAGCCCCTATGAATAAACTCACTAAAATCTGTCTACCGCTTGCGATCGCGGCTACGCTGATGTCAGCAGTGCTGCCTAAAGTATGGGCTGATGGCCCTGGTGATGAGGACAGAGAAGGCCGTGGCAGAAGAGCTTTTCAATTTGCTCTGATTACTGATGTACCCTACAACGCTGGCGAAGTAACGCAATTTGACAACGTGATTGCGGAAATTAACGCCGAGCGAAGCCTAAGCTTTGTGCTGCATGGGGGTGATATTAAAAGTGGCTCTTCAGCTTGTTCTGATCAACTGTTTCAAGAGCGCTTTAATCAATATCAAAAATTCAACTTGCCCTTTATTTATACCCCCGGCGATAACGAATGGACAGATTGCCATCGAGAAGCGGCTGGTCAATTTAATCCCATTGAGCGTTTAGCTAAAATTCGAGAAATTTTTTACCCGCGTCCTGGCTTCTCTACGGGTAGGCGACCCCAGCGGGTAGTGTCGCAAGCGAGCCGTTCTGGATTTGAAAAATATGTTGAAAACCAGATTTGGATCAAAAACGGCGTTGTGTTTTCTGCCATTCACGTCGTCGGTAGCAATAATAACCTCAGCCCTTGGAGTGGTATTGGTGAAACGCTGACAGGTGCTCAAGTTCCCACCCAGCCTAATGAATGTCAGGGACGCTCTAACCGCGTCGATCTTTGCCGAGAGCGTACAGCCGAATATCAAGAACGCTTGGCGGCAGCTTTAGATTGGCTAGATAAAACTTTTCAGGCTGCTGAACGTTTGAACAGCGCTGGCGTATTTATTTTGATTCACGCCAATCCTGGTTTTGAGCTGGCTACTGACGATCCTGAACGTACTGGGTTTAATGCTTTTCTAGAGGCTTTAGCGACGAAGTCAATTGAGTTTGGTAAGCCTGTTGTTTTGGCGCAGGGCGATTCCCATTTTTTGCTGATTGACAAGCCGCTTTTTGCTCAAGCAACGGATGGTTCAAATCGACGTATTCCCAACTTCACCCGCATTCAGGCTTTTGGCACCCCCGATGTTTACTGGATCCGGGTAACGGTTGATCCCAACCGGGCGGGCGTCTTCTTGTTTGAACCTGTCATTGTTGAGGAAAACCAACCTGTCTTTTAAGGCTATCTAGTCAGCTCTGACTGGCAGAAGATACCCCACCCTCGCTTTGCAGCAAGGCTTCAGCGATTCCCGATTGTGCCTGATCAGCAACGACTGATCAGGCTCTTTTTTGTCAAGCTACTGGCGCAAAACTAAAACGGGGCAATGAGAAAACCGAACCACGCGTTCAGCCACTGAACCCAAGAAAAAGCGAGCAATGCCTGTTCGTCCGTGGGACGGAATCACAATTAGATTGATGTCGTTTTGCGTGGCATAGTCGATAATTTCAGAGCTGGCATTACCAACAACGACTTTGAAGTGTAGTTTGCTGTCGGTTTCTGAAGCGCGTTTTTCGTAGAAGGCTTTTTCAACGCTTTGGCGACGACTTTGGTTATCGATTGTCTCCCAAACGACACCGGGATCAGTGGCTTCTAGCGGTGGTAAAACATGCAAAACGTGAATTTTGGTTGGATCCCCCACAAATTCTAGCGTGTCGTCTAAGGCTCGAAAGGCTTCTTCTGAAAAATCAACGGGGACAAGAATGCGCTCTTGTAAAAATAAAGTCATTTTCTAAAGGAAATCGATGTAGGGCAATCGCGAACTTAATCACTATCATCGATAATTGCGGCGCTTTGTCTGCCAACTTAACTACAAATCTTTGCGCGGGTAGCTGTCAGGCTCAGTCGTTAGCGGGTAGTGATTCTGGTGGGCAATACGTTACGATGCCAGCGTCTGCTGTGTGAAGCAAGCGTCTATGAGTTCTTCTACCCCACAAACGCCCGCAAAATCAGGTTGGGCACTGGCGATCGCTACCCTAGCGGCAATTTTGGCAACGTTGATTGTAAATACGTTGTCGAATCTGTATCCGCCGCAGGGGCGCAACATTGGCGAAATTTCTAACACCATTCTGAGCGGCGTTTTAATTACGCCTGCTAGCTATGCCTTTGCCATTTGGGGCGTTATTTATGTGGGGCTGGTTGCCTATGGGCTGTATCAGCTTAAACCTGCTCAACGGCAAGCCGCTGCCCTTCAGCGCGTTAATGTTCGCTTGATCGTGGCGTGTGTGGCTCAGATTATTTGGGTGTATTTATTTACGCTACAGCTTTTTAACCTATCGGTTTTGGCTATACTGGCAATTTTGTTTGCTTTGATTGGCGCTTACTTGCAGGTTAATTCTGCGCGATCGCGAGTTTCTCGGCCTTATCGCTGGTTTGCTCAAATCCCGTTGAGTGTTTATCTTGCCTGGATTTCTGTAGCCACGATTGTCAATATTGCTTCTGCTCTTTACAGCTCAAACTGGACAGGCTGGGGGTTGAGTAGTGCAGGCTGGACGGTTTTGATGTTGATTGTGGGTGGATTATTGGCTGCGATCGTGGCTCTACAGCGATCGGATGTGGCCTTTACGCTGGTATACGTTTGGGCTTATAGCGCGATCGCGCTGCGACATCTAGCAGCGCCAACCCTTTGGCTGACCGCCGCAGGGTTAGCCCTTAGCCTGTTAATCATTTTGAGTATTGGCCGCATCCGTCGTCGCGCCCCGCTTTAGAGCGGCTTGTTTGAAGAGAGCCTCAGTATTTACTGGCACTAGCGTGGCCTTGAGGCAAGTTCTGTAGAGAAATGATGAAATTGTGGTTGACTTCTGAATCTTGAACGCCCACGCGTGAAGTGTATAGCTAGAGCTTAACGCTCAACTTTATTTGATTGTAAAGGAGCTTGCATTTAATGACGTTTCGTTCAATGCTACGTTTCGGCCTGGTAGCTTCAGGCGTGGCTTCTGTAATGGTGCTCAGTACGGTGGCGGCAAAGGCGCAAAGCCGAGATCTTTGGCTTTATAACGGCGACTCCGTGACGGTAGAAGGCTACTTTCTGGAAGAAGAAGGTATTTACGGTTGGTGCGATGAAGACTGCTACGATCTTGACCTGTTTTTGTATGACACAGCCGGGAATTTAGTTTGGCAAGATACCGCTGCCGATGCCAACCCTCAGGTTTATGCGCCTTATGAAGGCAACTTTATCGTAGAGGTCACTATGCCCAACTGCGACCATCCTGAAGGCTGCGCCGTTTGGGTCGATTCTGACGCTGGCTTCTAACGTCGCTATCTTGCCACTTTGCTCAGTTAGAACTTTCTGATGACTGGGCGGGTTATGCGACTCATCTTGAACGCCAGCCCTAGCCAGCCTAAGGGATGTGCAAAATTCTCTACAACGCACTTGGTCTTTTGACGATTGCTTAGGCTGGCTATTTTAGACTTTTTGTTCAAAAAACGAACGACAGCGCAGTGGCTAGGCGTTTATGTGCCAACTTCATGATCCCATTGCAAGATAGACAGAAACAAAAGGCTGCTAGCTATGACGCTGCCCGTCAATAAAAACTGCCAGCTAATTAGCCAAGGCAAAGCCGCGATCGCCCCCAGATGAAACAACCCCACTAAGGCCAAGGCTCGCGATCGCATGCCCCCGGCAGTCACTCCATAGCCCAAAGCGCTGACACCTAGCCAGAGCGGGCAAAGGTTGATCAAGATTAAGGGATTGCCTGAAAAAATTCCATAGTCAGTCAGGCAAACGCCGCCCAGCATCAACCCTGACCAGCAGTAAATAATCCAGCGGAGGTTTTTAATTTGCGCCCATTCCCAGGTCAGCCAGTTTGTCATCAAGGTGGCGACTACCGATAGGCTCGACCAGGCGATCGCTTGACAGTACCAGTCAATAGGTGAAAACTGAGCAACGGTAAAAATGACAGCTACGCACCAAGCCCACAACAACAAAGCTTGATCTAAGCAGGTGTAGTAGGTCGCCAACAAAGTGCGATCGCGTCCCCAGCTTAAATGAAAGATACCGGGCTGATCTTGGGTATTTATCAGCGGTTGTTTAAATTGAAAAATGGGTTCTTTATAGTTCAAGCTCTGCATCTGAGCTGACAGCTTTATATTATTTACGGATATTAGCAAAGTGCTTCGGTAGGCGGGAGTCGCCAAAAGCATGAAAATAATTTAAAAGCGAAAAAAATATTGGTGTGCAATGTCTCAGCCGCTTGACGCTCGTCAGTACGCGCCAGCGACCCAACGCAACCGGGAAGCCATTTTGCAGATTTTGCAGCAGGTCTTGCCGCCCGCCGGAACTGTGTTAGAAATTTCTAGCGGCACGGGAGAACATGCTGTCTTTTTAGCGCCCCGCCTGCGATCGCACTTGTGGATTACCTCTGATCCTGATCCAATTGCTCGATCTAGTATTGCGGCTTGGCAAGCTCATAGCCCTGCTGCCAATGTTTTGGGGCCGATAGCGCTAGATGTGTGTGAGGTGCCATGGCCGATTGAGCAACCCCCCCTACCAGAGACGCTGCAAAATTTGAACCTATCGCAGCAGCCGATCACCGCCATCGTCAATATCAATATGATTCATATTGCACCCTGGGCGGCTTGCTTAGGCTTGATGGCAGGAGCCGAGCGCGTTTTACCGCCAGGTGGAATTCTGTATCTCTACGGCCCCTTTAAGCGCCATAATCAGCACACTGCACCCAGTAATGCTGCTTTCGACGCTAGCTTGCAAGCCAGAAACCCGGCTTGGGGAGTGCGCGATTTAGATGAGGTGAGGGCGATCGCCCAACAGCATCAGCTCTCTTGGCTGAAGACGGTAGAGATGCCTGCTAACAATCTCTCAGTAATTTTCCAGCGAACCTAGTGCACAGTGACCTGCAAAATCAGATCGCTCATACCCCACACTTCAAAAAATCGCTCGGAAAGCCCCTGGCTGGCTAAAGTCATATCGCCATCTGGCTCAATTAAGCCACCTTCTAACAAACGACCGCCATCGGTGGCTAAATCTAAACGCAAGTCTCCAGTTTCAGTTTGATGAATCAAGAGGCGACCGTTGGCCAAAACCTGACCAGCTCGACTAATTACCGCACATCGCATGGTTGATGTCCTATCTTGCAACTGAACGCAAGTCTCCATCATGCCAGGATATGGGTGTAGAGACACCTCTCTGCCTGAATAGCGTAGGAAGCCAAAGCAAGATAGAAAAGCTTAGCCGTTTTGCAAGGCGGGTCAGCCGCTGCAACGATAGGGGGCTAAGGCAGCGGGATCAGGTAAGGGACTGGCGGCAACTGGCGCAACAAAAACAACATTGCCTGCTGCATCCGTCATCCACCCCTGGGCTTCGGTCAAGCTGACGGGTACGGCGACGGGAAGCGACCCTTGTTCGCTCGTCTCAGTTGGGTTGATGACCCACGGTATGGCCGGGGTTTGGGCTGTTAGCAGGTCGCTGGGGGAAGTGGGTAAACCGCCGCGACCGCTTACAATAAAGTCACTTTCGCGGCAACTGACAAGGTTATAGCTGGGTAGGGCTGCGGCTTGGCGATCGCTAAAAGGAATGAATTCATCTGCTTCAAATTCTTCGCTTTCAAACGCTTCTCCTTCAAAATCAGTCGCATTCCCGCTGTTGCTACTGTTACCCAAATCATTACTAGCGTTATTGCGCAACGTTTGAAAACTGCCCTGCTGGTTGGTGGTGAAGCCTTGAATTTGAGCAACGGCTAAGCTGAGCTGCCCATTTGCAATCACATCAGCATTAATGCTATTGGCGACGACTGCGGGCAAGGGAACACAGGTTGAACAAGCACCGCTCGGTTCAACTGCACGGAGACGATTTGCCTCAATCACCAGCAGGCCAGTGGCAAACAAAAAGCTTTCTTGAAAAACATCTACCTGCTCAGCATTGACCGCCAGGGTTCTAGCTACAACACTCCCAGGGGTGAAACCACCAATCTCAACGTTAAAGCCCTGTAGCAGAACACTACCACTATTGGCGATTATGGGCGCTTCGATTTTAATAGAGGCTCCCTGCAATGAGATGTTGCCGCCTTGGGTGGCAAGGGTATCTAGCACGGTCACGTTGCCAAAGCCATTGCGATCGCGATCGGCCTGTAGCACAACTGTCAGCGCCCCACTGGTAGAAGTAATGCCAGCCTCTAAAGCGATACTGTTGTCTGTGGCTAGCGTTAGCGTCGCTGGGCCACCTGCCGTTTTGCGAATAGGCGCTCCGGAGAACTGAAAGATGCCACCAGAGGCTCCCTCATCGGTGGTGATCGTAACGCTGGTGCCAGCGTTCAAAGCGCTGTTGATGTTGCTAACGGCGACGATGCTGCTGCCAATTGACCCAGTGCCATCGGAAACAAGGCTAACGCTGTCCGGGTCGATTAGCCATAGTCCCCCCTGACCATTAATCGCGCTAGCATCGGCGGTAGTGGTGAGGTTTAGGGTGTGTTTGCCAGATGTTTCAATCAAGCCGCCATTGCCTGCGATCGCCCCCCCTCTGGCACTGAGCCTACCGTGGATATAGGCGGTTTCATCCGCCCAAACAATAATCTCACCGCCATTGCCATTGCTTAAGGCATCCGCACGAAGCACAGTAGTTGGGGCAAGGGTTGTTGTTTGGGCGCTAGGAACGCTTGCATCTCCTTGAAAGCCGCCGCCTACCAAAATTCTGCCCCCGCCCGCCGCTGCTGATACGTCTAGACGGGCTTGATCCAGTACCGCCACGCGATCGCCTAAAATTTGTAGCGTCCCTGCGGGAGCGGTAAGCGTCCCGGTTTGCGTAACGGTGCTGCCGAACAGGGTCAGTCGCTGTCCAGCGGCCAAGCGAAGTTGGGCTTGATTCGTCACGTTACCTTGTGGGCGATCGCCTGCTTGCACACCGACAGGTACACTGAGGCTGAGCAACTGACTGGGCGGGGTTGATGTCATGCCCCAGACGCTGCCATCAGCAAAGGTGAAGCGATTAGCTGTACTCGCTGTGAAAGAACCGCGCAGATCGAGCTGGGCATTGGGGCCAAACAAAAAGCCGTTGGGGTTGAGTAAAAATAAGTTGGCAGTTCCGGCAACCCCAAGCGTGCCGTCTATTTCAGACAAGGTGCTACCCGTTATCCGCCCCAAAATGTTTGCAATGCCAATGGGGTTGGCAAAATAGACCGATTGCCCAGCATTAACGTTAAACGTTTCAAAGCTATGAAAGAGGTTCGCCCCTCGAATGGCTCCGCCTGTAATGGCTCCATCCGGCGAGAGAATAGAACTTTCTGCGCTAAAGCTCGTATCGGGAACAATTTGCCCCCCGGCAGGCGGCGACATGATCAGCCCGATCAAAACAGCATTGAACCAGTTGAGGCAGCGCAACTGGCTGTAGCGTTTTTGCTGCATGGTAGACCTTCAAGACAAACTTAGCAGGTGAGCTGTCGTCGATAGGCTTGGGAACCAGCCCCGTCTGGACAGACATGATAGGTTGGAAACGTACCATACTGTTTAGCATAAGGGGTTTGTCCGACATATTCACAGCTAAAATCTTGGATGCCCTCTGAAGACGCGATCGCAGCAAAAGCCTGACTAGCGTAGACTTTGCCGGGGGGAGTAATGGGTTCCATCCGAGCCGCATAGTTGACATGGGTGCCAATGTAATTTTCCTGGCCGCTAATGGGGTCTAAACTTCGGTGGACTGGGCCAGCGTGGAGGGCAATTCTCAAGTTGAGGTCAGCAGGTAAGCCTTTTTCGACCCAGTCAATGCGCTGAATCAGGTCGCACAAGGCCAAGGCAAAATTACCCGCCTGCTGCACTTTGGCAAAGACAAAATAGAGGGCATCGCCCCAAGTATTGCGCAAAAGCGGCTGATAACGAGGCTGATTGGAAAGTTCGGCCACTTCGCTAAGAAAAGAATTAACGAACGGAACAAACTGCTCCTCCGAGAGCTGGGCAAAGTTCACCACATCGGCAAATAGCAAAGCCCGAATTTGGCGATCGCTATTGATAGGCTGTTGGGCTAATGGAGCGCAGACGGCTTTTGCCTGAACGTCAGGCAAAAGCGAGGGGGGCTGAGCAATTTTGCCAGGACTGGCTAAAACCCGCTCAGGAAAGGTCTGCTTGAGCAAAGCCGTTATATCAATAATATCAACCGCTTCTGACCACTGCCGCCAATAGCTAACAGCGCTAGCGGTACCGCCTTGATGATCGCCGGGTGCGCCGTTCCAAACGGCGAGTGGTAGCAGGTCGGTTCCTAACTGCCGCGCTCGAATTTTGGCTAACCCGTGTAGCAGCCGATGCGAATATTCGTAAGACACCTCAGTTGCCGTGGGCGTTTTGCGGTGAGGAGCCACAATGACCTCGGTGGCCTGCTGAGTCACCCGCTCAAAGCGTTCTCGCCAACTGGGGCCAGCAGCAATATCTATAGAGTCTTGCACAAACTGTTCGCGGGCGAAGGGCAGCACAATGTGCAGTTCTCCTTTTAGCTCTAGCAGGGCTTCCAAAAACAAAATGTCTGAGCCACAGGCGGCTGAAGCATAACCCAACCGAGCGTTGAATTTTTGGAGGCGATCGCAAATAGCCTTGTAAATTTGTGGTTCTAGCTCAGGCGGAAATCTTGGTACGGGGCGATCAGGGCGATCAATCATGTGGCCGCAAAAGACGACTACACGCGGTAGCTGAAACCAGCGCTTTACCTGACTCAAATCGATTTGTAGATATTGAGCAATCAACAAAGCGTTGCGACGACTTGAGCTTAAGTTACCAAATTGCTTTTGTCCTACATTAACTGCTTGACTGTAATAATCTGCTGCTGCTGACCCATTGCCCAAAATCAAAGCTGCTTCGCCCAGGGTGGCCAGCAACCAATAGCGATCGCCCGTTGGCTCTGCCTGCAACTGCTGCCAGCATTGACTGTATACCTGCTTGGCAAAGGCTTTGGCATAGTCAAGCTGCCCCTGGAGCAACGCCATCGTCGCCGCATTAATTCCCGTCCAAATGCTTTGATTGATGCGATAAGCCTGCTGATAATACTGGGCGGCGAGGCGTAGGTGGAGTCGCTGGGTCGCTGGGTCGCTGGTTTGGCTCCAGAGATCTTTGTGGGTACGAGCCAGTAAACCGAGCGTTTCTTCGTTGCGCGGCTGCTCTCTAACCAATTCTTGCAGCAACCGATTGGCTGAAATGGTGGCTCCACTCCGAGCCAGCGCTAGGGCTAACAATTGTCTAATACGTAGATCGCAGGGCCAATACTGGCGACCTTCTGCCAAAACGTCATAGCCAATCAAAGGTTCTCCAGCGAGCAAAAAGGCGTTGCCGAGAGCTTGATAAACGTCTGGCAGATAGCGCTGTAGCCGAATGCTGCCCTGCCAGAGCGCCATCAGCGCTGATAGACCCAGTTTGGCCGTTGCCTGAATTTCCTGCTCCATGAGCTGGCTTTCTGCAATCAGGTCAGCCATTTCCGGTAGGGGGGACTGTTCACGGCGCTCAGCAAATTCCGGCATATGGCTATTGACCCCAGCAAGGGGCAGGCTTTGTCGTCACTATTTTAAGACGTGAGTTTGGCTTGCAAAACATCTGCCAGATAGTCGCCTTCGCCCTCCAGTTCAACCGCCTGCAGCAAACCTGAATTAACCAGAGAAGCCGCTCGCTCATCTTCTACCGGATCTCCCCGCAAGGCCGTAGCCAGAATATCAGCGGTGCGTCCGCTACCGCTAATAACGACAATCGGTCGATTTTCTTCAAGACTACAGGCTGCGTCTTTCCAGGTAATGCCACCCCCATTGATTAAAACGGTAACTGACGGCATGCCATCGGCGATCGCGGTAGCAATGCGAGCAATCCAAGGGCTTTCGTCTCCCCAACTGCTACCCGGAATTAAAAAACAGTGGGTATGATGTGGCTCTAGGGGCACTGCTTCTGGATGGGTCATCGGTAAGCTGGGCAAAGCTACCAGCCCGATAGGGGCTACACCGACTAAGGGAAAAGAACTGCCGTTGTGGGTGCGAGCGTCTCCTATTAGCTTCATCACACCAGCATCCGTGCCCCCGTCTACGACAACCATGTTCAACTGTTCGGCTAAAGGCGCTAATACGTTGACAAAGAGTGCCTGCAAACGATTAAAGTCTTCCTGGCTAATCTTACTAGCCCCACCGACTAACACTAAAGTTCGTCGTTTCAGTGGCAGCCCCAGTTCTTGAACCGCTCTAGACAAATGTTCTTCAGCCTGAACCGTCACAACTGAGGTTGCTAGCCCTGCGGTTGGAACTAACCGAAAGCTTGGTTGCATAGTCAGAGGCTTCACCACGTGTAGACCAATATTACGCTAATTCTTCTTATTGTTCCCCAGCACCTGATGGCGTTACATCGCGGCTATAAATTGCTGGGCTGCAGTGAAAGCGACCTGCTTTTGTTCCTCTTCTATCAAACTGGGATCAGACCTTGATTTCTCCTAGGCTGAAATAACGTAAATTCGTCAGTTTTTCCTAGCCTGACAAAAGAGGTTTATGGCCGTGGCTACCAGCGTTAAGACCTTTCACTTACGGCAAGCTCTGACCCAAAAGCTTTCCTTCTGCCCTTAGCCTTTTGCCTTTAGCGATCACTTCTCACCTTCGGCGGCAAATCAGGCAGCGGCAAGCAAGTTGTAAAAATAGTGGACTAGGCAGCCCTTAGAGATCGGCTGGCGATCTGCCTGCGGGGCAAATAGACCCAGCTAAAGAGGGCTTTACTCTGCTGCTAACGCCAGTTCTGCCTTAAGAAAGTCAATAAACTGGCGGGCTGTTCGTCCTGAGCGGCCATTGTGGCGCGTTGCCCATTGCAGCGCCTTGGCGGTCAGAATGTCTGCTGGCAGGTTGAGGTTGGCTTGTTCGGCCAGGTGTTGAACAATGGCTAGATAAGTTGGCTGATCGGCGGGTTCGAAAGTGAGGGTTAGGCCAAAGCGATCGCTAAATGATAGCTTTTCTTGCACCGTGTCCCAGTGATGCACTTCATCGGCCTCATGGGGGCGGGGGCGATCGCCAAAAAACTCTCGCACCAGGTGGCGACGGTTGGAAGTGGCATAAATCACCAGATTTTGCGCTCGTGCCGTCACGCTGCCTTCTAAGACCACCTTCAGCGCCTTGAAGGATTCGTCATCTTCTTCAAACGAGAGATCATCTACAAAGAGAATGAATTTTTGCGGCAGCGATCGCACCTGTTCCACAATCGTTGGTAGGGCTTGCAAATGGGCTTTGGTCACTTCAATAAGTCGTAAGCCGCGATCGCCGTATTCATTAACCAAAGCCTTAACCAGCGACGATTTGCCAGAACCGCGACTCCCATACAACAAGACATGTAGGGCAGGCTGTCCGGCTAGCAAAAATTCAGTGTTGCGAATGAGCGTTGCCCGTGGTTGGTCGTAGGCTGCCAGTTCATCTAGGCGGATGGGATCTGGATAGGCAACCCCCTCTAGCTGCCCAGACTGCCAGCGCCAGACATAAAAATCAGCAAAAAGCCCCGTTCCCCGTTGCCGATACTGCTGAGTCAGGGCATTGATCTCCGTGTCCCAGTCCATCAGCCTAGCCCACGCTGGCAGCGCTTCTGCCTGAGGTTTTTCCCAAACAACTAGAGGACGGGGGAGATGGCAAAGGCGCTCAGTCCACTGCGCTACTGCTTGGGTTGAACAGCTAGACAACGCCTGCAAAATTCTCAAATCATGCTGGGCGGCGGCAACGAGCGCTGGTGACAGACTGGCCAGCGTTAGCTGCTGAACTTGCCGAGTGAAAGGGTTATCGTCTCGCTGAATTTGTCTAACGAGGTATTGCGGCCAAGTGAGATCTTGCGCTGCTAAAGCTGCAAACCAGGCTCCATAGGCACGCAGGCTCTGTTCAGCTTCGTTGCTGGCTAAATGTTCTAAAAGCTGCAAAAAATGCTGGCCAATGGGCTGCTGCAAAACAGCCTGATAAAGTAAAAGGGCGGCGGCTTGCTGGCGATAACAGTTGATTTGCGTCAAAACCTCAGTTGTCAGGCCACTCATGGCGTTGGATGCGGCTCCTCTATGGATAAGTTGAGCAAAATGTAACAAATTCGTTGAAACTAACTATTGCCTGACTAGAACCTGGCACGATAGAGGCTTGAAACTCCAGAGTGAACCAG
This sequence comes from Almyronema sp., assembly GCF_052168255.1. Lineage (NCBI taxonomy): Bacteria > Bacillati > Cyanobacteriota > Cyanophyceae > Nodosilineales > Nodosilineaceae > Almyronema > Almyronema sp. The sequence goes on from NZ_JBQLZL010000055.1 coordinate 12,116, forward strand.
CTTATGAACTTAGGTATAGTAGCAGCGATCGCCTATGGCATCCTAGCGCTGGTGGGTGGCGTGATCGGATACAAGCAGGCTGGCAGCCAGGTTTCTTTAATCTCAGGGATTGTTAGCGGTCTATTACTCATTTTGGGCGGTATCTTGCAGTGGCAAGGGGTGACCTGGGGCTGGATACTTTCGTTAGTGGTGACAGGACTGCTGATCGTGGTGTTTATCAGCCGTTACCTTAAAACTCGCAAACCCATGCCCGCTGTTTTAATGGTGGTTGCGGGGATTGTCGCTTTGGTCGCGTTGCTCAATGCGGCTTAGACCCAGAGCGGATGAATCCGCCCCTTTAGATATCGCCAGATATCGCCGTAGCCACAAGCGTTAAGACAGGTAGTGAAACAGGACAAGGGGGCAGCGAGGTCAATTAAATTCAGGTGCCCTAGCTTGAGAAACTATGCAAATTCTGTGATCTAACAACATTATTGATAGCCAAAGCTTAGACTGTTCGATATAACTTTTAAAGTTCTAAAGCGTTTAATTAAACAGGGATACACCTGTCAGGGGGGGCTTGTATGGGGCCATCAATCTTAGTCTTAGCGTTTGTCGTCATTGGCTATACGATTGGTTCGGTTCGTATCATCAAACAGGGGAACGAAGCTCTCGTAGAGCGTTTAGGACGCTATCAGCGCAAACTAAGACCTGGCCTAAACTTCATTGTGCCAGTGGTTGATAGCGTTGTCCTAGAAGATACGATTCGGGAGCAACTAATTGATATCGAGCCACAATCAGCGATTACCGCAGACAATGTGCCCCTAGATGTTGATGCTGTTGTTTATTGGAAGATTCTAGATTTAGAACGCACTTACTACGCGATCGAAAACGTCGAAGAAGCGATTGAAGAATTGGTGACGACGACGCTACGTTCAGCGATCGGTAAGATGAAGCTAGAAGAAACCTTCTCTTCGCGGGATGAACTGAATAAGGTTTTGCTCGATCAGCTAGATGAAGCGACTGAGCCTTGGGGGGTAAAAGTAACGCGGGTTGAGGTGCAAAGTATTGAACCCCCCCAGCAGGTTCGCGACTCTATGCAGCTTCAGCAAGCGGCTGAGATCAAGAAGCGAGCAGCTATTACTGAAGCTGAGGGCGAAAAACAAGCAGCCATTTCTCGAGCCGAAGGAACCGTACAATCGATGCGTCTTCTATCTGAAGCGCTGCAAAGCGCTACCAACCGTCAGCAGGTTTTGAATTTTTTGCTGGCTCAGCAGTACGTAGAGGCCAATCAAAAACTGGGAGAAAGCAGCAATTCCAAAGTCGTCTTTATGGATCCGAAGTTTTTGTCTGAGGGTTTGGTTGAACTGATTAATGAGCCAACTGATCAGGTGGAACCGGGCAATAACGATTAGGGTGAAGCTGAGTAGCAAACGCTAAAAGCTGGCTAAATTTTGGGCGATTTACGCTAAAAAGTGACCCATTCATCAGTGCTGTAGCCGCTTCTCGAAGGCAAGCTTTGTCGGCCTCGTGGCTTTCTTTGCCCAGCAATGCCGGGGTGAGTTTTCGGCAGCAATCTCACATGACTGCGTAAACGATCTACCATGGAAGGCTGAGATCTTTTTGGCAGTTTCTTTTCATGTCTAGCGTTCCTTCCCCTGCATTGGCTTTGTCTCTTCCTACTCCTTTGCTCGGCTTGGCACCTGAGCAACTGACTGCCTGGGTTGAGGCACAGGGACAACCGAGCTATCGAGGGAAGCAACTGCACCAGTGGATTTATCAACAAGGGGCGCGATCGCTGAGTGAAATTACCGTTTTTCCCAAAGCATTTCGGCAAGCGGTCGCGGCCATGCCAATTGGCCGCTCCGAGATTTATCACCGGACTCAAGCACCGGATGGAACGGTTAAATTTTTGCTTAAGCTAGCCGATCAGCAAATCATTGAAGCGGTTGGCATTCCGACAGATAAACGGTTGACGGTTTGCGTCTCATCGCAAGTGGGCTGTCCGATGGCCTGTGATTTTTGTGCGACAGGCAAAGGCGGATTTCTGCGCAATCTAGCTGTTAACGAAATTGTCGATCAGGTATTGACGGTACAAGAAGATTTTCAGCAACGGGTCAGCAATATTGTATTTATGGGCATGGGAGAACCCTTGCTCAATGCTGACAATGTAGTGGCTGCTATTGAGTCAATCAACCGGGATATTGGCATTGGTCAGCGATCGATTACGCTCTCAACGGTCGGTATTCCAGGGCAGATTCGCCGCTTAGCTAACCGCGACCTGAAAATTACGCTGGCTGTGAGCCTTCACGCTTCAAACCAAGCTCTACGGCAGCAATTAATTCCTAGCGCCAATCACTATCCACTGGCAGCTTTACTGGACGAATGCCGAGACTATGTGACGCAAACCGGACGACGGGTCACTTTTGAGTACATTTTGCTAGCGGGTCTTAACGATCAGCCTGTTCATGCAGAAGAACTAGCCCGCCTCCTGCGGGGTTTTCAAAGTCACGTCAACTTAATTCCCTACAATCCGATTGCTGAGGTGGATTATCAGCGTCCGACTCGCCAACAGGTAGAAACGTTTACCCAAAATCTGCGCGATCGCCATATTGCTGTTAGCGTTCGCTACTCGCGTGGTTTGGAAAAAGAAGCAGCCTGCGGGCAACTGCGGGCTTCGGTGTCTGCTGAACAGTAGGGTACTAATTAGACGACGCTAAGACGCTAAAGCCACCTGTACAAGCTCCGGTAATCACCGGAGCTTTAGCTATCTTTTGCAGATTAATGTCACTAAGGGGGGCGATAAAGTCATGCATGCTGGCTGACTTAGACTTTGTGACTTGTTTTATTAAGCAAACAAACCAGGCGCGTAAGCTTCAATAACGCGACCTGTGCTGGAACAAGTAATCATTAAATAATCGCAGTGGGGGCACTGAGTTCTGACTAAGCGATCGCTTGATAAATAATGCCGTTCTGCTGAACTACCACAGTTTGGGCAATAGATACTTTCAACACTTTCGATACTTTCAATGCTTTCAATCGTTTTCATCTTGGAACTCCTAATGCAGTGTTTTTACGGAGATAGGTGATTTCAAATTGCAAAAGTTGGCTTAGGCTGCTTTAGATAAATACAGCATTTCTGTATTGATTAAAGAAACTTCAACTTAGGCAATAAGCCTTAATTATGTTCTTCATTATGTCAACTTTTCATAGGAATGGCAATCCTATTTGAGTTAGAAAAAAAGCGGGGATCGCCCTTTATGAAGGCGATCCCCTGAATTGAAATGCTTGTATTTTGGGCGTTTAGGGCTGACTTAAAACTTCTATCTCTGCCTTTAGGTAGATCTTAAAAATGTCTTAAATTTAGGCAGATCGTTGCGGATTCCACACAAAGATTGCCCTATCAAGTAGCGGAGTTTATATAGTTTTACAAAGGCGGAAATCTGCCGCGAGGTCAATTTAATTACTGTAGTTTAAATAACTTAATTGACCAGAACTTATTAAGAAAAGCTATAAAAATCAGCCTGTTGACTGATGCATCTTTGTGAGGCTTCGAATGACGTTAATCCACTAGCGATCGCGCCGCAAGCTGTTTAGCTTATTTACTGCGTAAAAGTTTTTGTTGCACACTAGAAACGGATGAGAGGGCAATCATGTCATGTTTGTTAGGCTTCAACCGCCCTCATTCCCTCGTTTCTTTGTCTTGAAGGGGCGGGAAGGAGAATTATAGCCAAAGGCCAACGGCTGAGGGCAGCAGGCAGCAGAAAAGGTTTTCTGTCAAAGACTTTCGCCGTTAAGGTGCTTCAGCGCCTGTGGCTACAGCTATCGATTTGGTTAAAGTTCCTCGTCCGCATTGGGAGAAGAATTGAGGGTATGTCAAAAACGACATGTTTTCGACTTTGAATTTGAGGGGGATCTAGCTCAACTCGGCTGGATGAAAGTAATCATAAATTTGCTGAGCCAGACTTGGCCCAATGCCAGGAACCGCAGTTAGCTGCTCTGCTGAAGCTTCGCGGATGTAATCAATTGAGCGAAAGGTCGCTAATAGCTGTTTTTGGCGGTGATGGCCTAATCCAGGAATTTCACTCAAACGCGATCGCCGCATGCGATCGCTACGCTTTTTGCGATGAAAACTAATAGCAAATCGGTGGGCTTCATCTCGCAGGCGTCGTAAGAGCTGTATCCCTGGCTGTTCAGCCTCTGTTGAAAGCGGTAACGACTCGCCGGGTAGAAAAATCTCTTCTCGCTGCTTGGCTAAACTGACAACGCGCAAATCTTGCAGCAAGTTCATGGCTTTTAGCTCATTGACCACTGCCGAAAGCTGCCCCTTACCGCCATCAATCATAATCAAATCAGGCCAGTCTAAATTGCCCACCCGTTCTTTCGCCGGATCTGCGGCATACCGCCGAAAGCGTCGCCGGATCACCTCGGCCATGCTGGCGAAATCATCGGAGTGGCCAGCCCTGACCTCAGGGTTTTTGATTTTGTAATGGCGATAATGCTGTTTTGCTGGTAACCCGTCTACAAACACCACCTGCGAAGCAACGGCATCTGACCCTTGAATATGAGAAATATCGTAGCCTTCAATTCGCCGAGGCATTTCTGGCAAATCTAGAATATCAGCTAAATCGAGTAAAGACTGAGCCGTGCGATCGGCAAACCGCTGCGTACGAGCCAGCTCATACTGAGCATTGCGTTCGACCATTTCAATTAGCTCAGCTTTGATTTGCCGCTGCGGAGTAGAAATTGCCACCTTACGCCCCTTGCGCTGGCTGAGATACTCAGCCAAGATTTCGGCTTCGGGCAATTCGTGCTGCACAGCAATTTCAGCCGGAATTTCGATTGGTTCCACCGTCTGATAATGTTCTTCTAGCACCCGCTGCAAAATGGCTCCAGGAGTACCCGATTGCGCATCTGCGTTGAAGCCCAGTCGTCCCACGAGCCGACCAGCCCGAATTTGAAACAGTTGAATACAGGCATGTTGGTCATCGCTAGCCAAGGCGATCGCGTCGCGAGACACCGTATCATCAGACAGCGCTGTTTTTTGATTAGCGGTAAGCGACTGCAAACCTTGTAGCTGATCGCGCAGGTGAGCTGCTTGCTCGAAATTGAGCCGCTCAGCCGCTTTTTCCATTTGCTGCGTCAAGATGCTTTCTAGCTCTTGCGTTCGCCCCTGAAAAATCATGGCAATTCGCTGTACGGTTTTGTGATAGTCCTCAGAGGAAATGAGCCGTTGGCAAACACCCGGACAGCGACCAATATCGTAATTGAGGCAAGGCCGATCCTTAAACAAAGGCTGAGGCCGTTGCCGTAATGGAAAAATGCGTTTGACTAGATGCAGCGTTCGTCGCAGCAACCCAGTATCAACGTAAGGCCCATAGTAGCGGTCTTGAGAGTTGTTTTTGCGCCGTTTGCGAGTAATAAAAATACGGGGATAGTCTTCTGACCAGGTAATGCAGAGGTAGGGATATTTTTTGTCATCTTTGAGCAGCACATTGAAGTGAGGCTGGTGCTGCTTGATTAAATTGGCCTCTAAGGCTAATGCTTCGGCTTCAGTATCCGTGACAATAAACTCAATCTCCGCCACCTGCATCACCATCATGGCAATGCGAGGCGTATGCCCCTGGCGATCGCGAAAATAAGAGCGAACGCGGGCTTTCAAATATTTAGACTTACCGATGTAGAGAATTTGGTCGTTGGCGTCTTTCATAAAATAGACGCCTGGTTCTTTGGGTATTTCTTTCAGACGGGCTTCTAAGCGATCGGTGTCCTTGATAAGGGTTAGGGGTTGCGAACCTGTCTCCACAGCCTGATTGAACCTATGCTCGGCATAACTACGATAGCTATAAAAGGCGGTTGACGGCAGTTTAAGTCTAGACAGAAAAAGGAGAAGTTACCGTACTCAACAAGTTTTCTGCCAATTATCAGTAGCTTAAGTAACTTAAAAGTATCGTTATATACTTAAAAGATTTGCGTGTTTTTGGCGAATTCTTTGAGAAGGCCCGCCACTTGGCTGTGTTGGACAGATAAATTAAAGCTGTACCCTATGGGTTACGTGTTCCTTGTGTTCCTGTTAATCTGTCACGTTTATGAATATTCAAGATTTCGAAGTCCGCTATCGAGAAGAAATTGGTGAGATTCTCAACCAGCTTCAAACCGTTGTGTTGCTCTCTTCCCAGATTGAAGCCCGCATTACGCGTATTGGCGAGTCCATTCAGCAGCTTAGCCAAACGGTCGAAAGCTTTATTGGCGAACAGAATCAGCAAGAGTAGCTAGTCTGCAAGGCAAACGGATAAGCACTCCTTGCAGTCTGCCAATCCTGCTGTCGGCTACCTATGAGGCAATTGATTTTATGTTGTGCTGGCGGTGCTTTAGCGCCGCCAGCGCTCTGTTTGAGCCTAAGCGGCCAAAAACTCAGCCATGCGCTGGACAGCAGTTTCTAAAACTTCAGGTGGATGAACTAGGGCAAAGCGAACATACCCTTCTCCTGATTTACCAAATCCAACACCTGGCGAAACGGCTACGCCCGTGGCTTTAACAAGCTGTGTACAAAAGCCGATTGAATCTTCAGCCCAAGGCTCAGGTAGTTTAGCCCAGATGTACATCGTTGCGGTTGGGGTAGGCACTGGCCAGCCAATGCGGTTTAGGGCTTGCACAAAGCGATCGCGCCGTTGCTCAAAAGTAGCCACTGCCTGTCGCACAGACGCTTGAGAGCCTGAGAGCGCTGCGATCGCGCCACTCAAAATCCCCCGATATTGGTTGAAGTCAATACAGGCTTTGACCTGGCGCAAAGCGCGAATAACCTGAGGGTTGCCGATGGCATAGGCAACGCGAAACCCCCCCATGTTGTAAGACTTAGAGAGGCTAAACAGTTCGACCGAAACTTCTTTTTGCGGATCGGCCTGCAAGACCGAAGGAGCATGTTCGCGGTCAAACGTCATATCTGTATAGGGAAAGTCATGAACCAGCACTAAATTGTGCTGTCGGCAGAAATCCACTGCCTGCTGAAAAAACGCTACCGAGGCAACCGCCGTTGTGGGATTGTGGGGATAGCTCAAGACCATCATTCGCGCCTGAGCCAAAACGGGTTCTGGAATTTCAGCGAAGACGGGTAAGAACCCATTTTCAGCCCTGAGCGGCATGGGATAAATCTGACCGTTGGCTAAATAAACGCCACCCGCATGAGAAGGATAGCCCGGATCCATTAGCAGCGCAAAATCACCTGGATTCAGGATTGCCAGCGGTAAGTGAGCAGTGCCTTCTTGCGAACCAATCAGCGCCAAGACTTCTGTTTCTGGATCCACTGCAATGCCAAATTTGCGGGTGTACCAATCAGCCGCTGCCTGCCGAAAGGGGCGAGTGCTGTGAAACAAGGAATACCCATGGGTGCTGGGATCTTGAAGGGCTTGGGCGATCGCCTCTAAAACATGAGGAGGCGCAGGCAAGTCGGACGATCCTAAAGACAAATCAATAATGGTTTGTCCCTGGGCGATCGCTTCCGCCTTTGCCTGATCCATATCGGCAAAAACATTAGTCTGAAGTGGTTTGAGACGCTGAGCAATCTGCATAAAAACTGTGGGGCTGGCGTTTAGGCAGGCAAAGAGAGATGGGCTTCCAGCAGTTGATAAATTTGGGACTTGCTAATGGCCCCTTCGCTAGCAGCTAACATTTCTCCAGCCTTAAACAATCGCAGAGCGGGTACCCCCTCTACTTTGTAAGCGGCGACTGCATTGGGGTTGGGGTCTACTTCCATCTTAACGACTTTGAGGCGATCGCCATACTCAGTGGCAAGCTCGCTCATAATCGGAGACATCAAGCGGCAAGGGCCACACCAAGTCGCCCAAAAATAAACCAGCACTGGGGTTTCTGGTTGCAAAACTTCTGATTCAAACTCGCTATCGTTAATAATGGTTGGTTGGCTGCTCATGTTGCTCGCTTTGACAATAACTTCAGAACGGTCTTTATTTCCAGCTTATATCGAGTCTGAACCAGACAAAACCACATCCTTGCTGTCTGAGCAAACTAGAGGCGGGCTTTTCCCAGGCTCAAGTTCTATAGCCAAAGGCCGAAAGCTAAAGACAGAGGACAGAAGGAAAACCGCTCTGTCAGCGGCTTTGCGCAATTTGAGTATCTTAACCTTGGTGGCTACAGTTGTAGGATCAAGCGGGCAGGCAGAGTCTATGCCTCTAACCTCAAATGACTAAAGCTGAGTAAAAAGGCAACGGCAAGAACCCTGCCTGTCTTACTCAGCTTTAACCGCCACAAATTGATGGCTAATGCATCCTGCCGTGTCCTAGAGCTGGTCAAGCTGGGACTTCAAAGCTTCTAGCTCAGCGTCTACAGCTTCGTCTTGGGGAGCCGCAGTCGGCGCTTCAGATGCAGGCAGAGCCGCTTGATCGGGGGCGGCTCCTCCCAAAACCTGAGCTTTCATCGCGGCCAGTTCATCATCAACATCGTTGCCTGCTTCAAGGGCAGCAAACTGGCTTTCTAGGTCTGCCCCTGCTAGCTCAGCCGCTGCTTGGGAGCGAGCCTCTAGCTGCAAGATTTTTTCTTCCATTCGATCGAAGGCACCCATCGCGCTGCTGGTGCCCATCCGTCCCATCGTATTTTGTAGTTGCTCGTTGGCTTTGGCGGCGCTGGCTCTTGCCTTGAGCATGTCTTTCTTCGTTTTGGCTTCTGAGATTTTGCTCTCTAGCGCAATTAAATTTTTCTTAAGCGTGTCAACGGTTGTATTTTGCTGCTCAAGCTGGGCTTTAAGCGTCGTCGCTGTTTCTGCCTGAGCTTTTTTGCGGACGAGGGCTTCACGGGCTAGACTTTCGTCTCCTTTCTGCAAGGCTAGCTGAGCCCGCTGCTGCCAGGTATTCGCTTCGGCTTGGGAGCGATCGTGCTGTTGCTGAACCCGCTTTTGGCTGGCGATCGCACTGGCAACGGCTTGGCGCATCTGCACCAGATCTTCCTGCATGTCAATGATGGCTTGATCCAGAATCTTTTCAGGATCTTCAGCCGCACTGACGGCAGCATTCAGATTGGATCGAACAACTCGGCTGACGCGATCGAATAAACCCATGACTCTATTTATCCCTTTCTAACTCTGATGTTCTCTCAAAGACCGCTGACAAACTCTTCTACGATAGTCTAGTCAACCGGATCAAGCCCCAAAGAGGCACCTAGGGCTATGCAACAGTCTTAGCACATTTGCTGGGGGATGGCGGCGATCGCCTGAGCCTTTCACCTCCGTTTTAGCTTGCTGGCTGTGTGGCGATCGCTGGCACCGATAAAAACGGGCTGATACTGCGGCAACAGCGGGTTACGGCCACTTATGTCATATTTGCTACAAACCGCCTTGCCCCCAGCGGCGCTCCCTGCATTTCTGCAACCATTAGCTGTTCCAAGCAATGGCTAGCATGAGCGGGGTTACTGCTTTTGACAAGCTCCTATCTGATGGTTGGATTGCCTTGTAATGATCAGTACATTAAAGTTTTGAGCGCAGTTGAACAATTAATTTCTCGGCAAACATACTGAAGGGCTTTTATCTGAAAAACGAGGGTGAGCAGTTTTGTCAAGTTGTAATTGAATGTGAATATAAAGCCTTGATGAAACGAATGTATAGATAGCTTGAAACTTGTTGAATAAAGATCAAAGGCATGGATTTTAAGCCATATTTTGCGGTTTGATTGAGACGGGTGGACGATGCAAAGCCTAGTATTCAGTAGGCTTTTACAGCTTTATCAGATTATCATTCTGCGAGTACGGGTAGTATTTATTGCCTGCCTAATACGCGTTTTTGGCTATCAATATGCTTGAAAACAAAAACTTTTTTGAATGTTGTTTCAGCTATTTAGCTGATCCTTGTCTCTCAAAGCAATGTTAGTTTTTAAATATGCCTAAGCCTCAGGTTTCTGAGTCATCAATTTCTGCTTTCAAACTGGAAACTGTAGTTGATAAAATCTGCACCTTTCCACCTTAGGACTCGGTAATAGCTCATTGGTTCTTGAAGAATGAATAGATCGCTTAACCAAACCCCCAATAACACTCCTGGCGTATACGAATGTGAGGTGCACCTCAAATTCCGGCTGATTGAGGAAAACCTACCAACTCGCGATCGTGAGCAGCTAATTCAAATGCTGGTCGATGCCTTTGCTTATGGCAGTGATGATTACCTGGAAACGATCCATACTCATGTGGATGTGCAAGAGCTGGCCGAGCTAGAGGCTTCTCCTCGCCTGCGCCGCCAGCTAATCCGCCTGCGTAATTCGGCTTACTCGGCTTAGAGCGATCGCTAGTTGCCTTTCTAGCATTCAGCCAATTATCCCCCTTTTGCGATCGCCGCTAAAAAGCCTCAAAAATTCATTTTGCAAATTGACACCTGTATCGCAGTTCGGTATATTGGAAAACGTTGAAAGGTTGTGCCCCCATCGTCTAGAGGCCTAGGACACCTCCCTTTCACGGAGGCGACGGGGATTCGAATTCCCCTGGGGGTATCTAAAGCGGTTCTCAATTGAGAGCCGCTTTAATTTTTGCGCTTTTGCTTTTAGGTGAGCCGCAGCGATCGCAGTTGAGGCATTATTTGTTCAAAAGCGACCCCTCGGTGACTGATCTGCTCTTTTTGGGCAGGCATCATTTCGGCAAAGGTTTTGCCTAAAGTGGGTACATAAAAGATGGGATCGTAGCCAAACCCGCCGCTGCCCTGAGGAGAAGTCAAAATAGTGCCGGGGCAGATGCCTTCGGTTTCTAAAACGATGTGCCCGTCTGGCTGAGCTAAGGCGATGGCACAGATAAATTGAGCTTGGCGGTTGGGATGGTTTCCTAGCGTTCGCAACAGGCGTTCAATGCGATCGCGATCAGTTTTGCCATATCGAGCGGAGTACAACCCCGGTTCACCGTTGAGGGCGTCTACTGCCAATCCAGAATCATCTGCGATCGCCCACTGCTGCGTGGCGATCGCCACCTGAGACGCTTTAAGCCGAGCATTTTCTAAAAAAGTTTGACCCGTTTCTTCCACTTCGATCGCCGAGGGCTTTAGCTCTAGCGTCCAGTCTAGATCCTGTAAATAGGCTTGCATTTCCTTCAGCTTGCCAGGATTGCCCGTGGCCACAACTACTGTCGGCATTTCCCACCTTTTCCAAGTGATAAAGCTTCCTTACGCTATCGAATCCTGGCGACGACAGCAATGACTGGTCGCCCTTAAAGCCAACTGCCCACCAGCACGTAGGGTGCCCAAAAGCGAGGAAAACGGTAGGCTCGCAAAAGCTCGATCTGGGCACGTTGCAAAGCTTCGGCGCGGCTAACGCCAGACTGACCTAAGTTTTGGTAAAGAGCGGTGGCAAAAAGAACGCTGGATTCATCGTCTAGGCTCCATAAAGAAGCGATCGCGCTGCGAGCCCCAGCCCGAACGGTGGTTCCAGCGATGCCTAAGACGGCGCGATCGTCACCTGAGGCAGTACGACAAGCGCTCAAGATGAGTAGTTGAATGGGGCGATCGCTGGTCTGTTGTTCGCCGCGAAAAAGCTGATCAAGCTCGGTAATTGTAATTTTGCCATCGGCTGCCAGAATGAAGGTATTTTCTGGGTCAGCGCCAAACTGGCCGTGGGTGGCAAGGTGAACAATATCATAGTCAGCTTGATTAAGGACGCGGTTGAACCTGTCGATGGTAAAGGCTTCGTCGCGAATAAAGGTAGCGGGTACGGCGGCGGCTTGGATTTCGTCTAATTCTTTGTCTACATTGGCTAAGGGAGCATAATTTCCAATATTGGCGGGGGGATTGGTTAAGCTAGCGGCTAGCACCCGCAACTTTTGCGGCGAAGATAAGGCTTCTGGATCACGAACTTCAAGACCCAGAATCAAGTCAGTGGCATAGTTTTCGACGAGGTACTGTCTGCCGTCATAAAGAGCAGATAAGGGGATATTTCTAAAAGCGCCTTCTAAGACAAAAATGAGCGTTTTAATCTCGGCGGCGGCAAGCTGATCGGCTGCTGGACGAATCAGCCAGTCATAGATTTGCTGACCGCTGCGACGGGCGGCAGCGATCGCAGGTAGGCGTTCTAGGTTTGCTCGAAACTGTTGGAGTTCTCGCTCAACTTCGACTTGGTGAATGGGGGTTGTGTAATGGATCAGCCGATCTGCTTGGGGCAGTTTGAGAATGACTTCTAGGCGATCGGGCAAAACAATGGGATAAAAAACCGCTGCCGTTGGATCTTCATTACTAACAACCTGATCGATATTGAGCCTGCTTTCTAAACAAGCGGCTCGAAAAAAGTTTTCCAGTTCTGCCACTTGCAAGGCTTCCATGACATTACGGGCTTGTTGCAGATTGGCCTGACTAATTTCTCTAGGGGGAGCGGTGAGCGCAGGCGGCGGTGTGAGTAGCAAATCTACCAGTTGGCGATAGACTGGCTCGACACTTTCTCGAAAGGAAAATCGCAGATCTGGGTTAGCGGTTAGCAGATCGCTGCGTAAATTCTTCACGGTTTCAAAAGCTGCCGTGTAGGTTTGGGTGGCTGTCTGTAGCGCTTCGTTGGCGGCGGCTTCGTTGGCGGCGGCGATCGCTAGCATCATTTTGCGTTGATAAAGACGACCGAGTTGCCACTGCCAGCGGTAGCTAATGTCGCTGGCACCAATTAACTGGGCGTGCTCTAGCGCTTGTTGAGTCAAATCTTCTGCGATCGCCCACTGCTGGTTGAGTTCGTACAGATGGCCTAAATGCCCCAAAACCAATGATTGTGCCCGCCTATCTGCTAGCGCAGTGGCCTGTTGCTGAGCATGGGCTAGAATTTGGCCAATGGTTGTCCAACTCGGCTGAGTCGCAGCGCTGCCCTGCTTCAGAGCCACTAAACTTTGAGCTAAATTGATCTGGGCGAAAATGGCTGCGCGTCCTGGTTCTAGTTGGTTGATCTCGTTTTGAATTTGGGGATAAAGGCTTTGCGCCCTTTGCCACTGCTGCACCTGCGGATCGCTCAAGAGACTAAGCTGATTTAGCCAAGCCTGTAGCCGCAGGGTGCGATCGCTAGCGGTTGCTGCTTGCTGGTAGTAACTAAGCGCCTGCTCTATTGCGGCGGAGTGGTCAGCAGCAGTTGGGCGACTGCGAACGAGGTTACCCAAACTCAAGTTGGCAGCAGCGACGAGATCAAGCTGCTGGATTTGCTCGGCTAGCGTTTGACTTTCTTGCAAAATCGCGGTGGCAGCTTCAAAGTTGCCTGTTTTCCATAGGGCATCGCCTAATGACCTGAGGGCGATGATTTTGGTGACGGAATTTGGCTGAGTAGCCAGTTGTGCCTGTAGATCAGTCAAAAGGGCGAGGCCACGACGATACAACCCCAGCGCCTGAAGCACTTGTGCTTGATTGAGATAGCTCAGGGTCAGCCGCTCTATGTTGCCAAGGGTGCGATACATCTCAGCCGTTCGCTGCCAGGTTGCTAAGGCGGCGTTAAGGTCACCTCGGTTGAACTGTAGCTGGCCTTGCACATCCCAAACCTGGGCAATAAGGCCAAGGGGTCTAGCCGTCGGCAACGCCTCTGAGAGATCTAATAAGTCTGTGGCCTGCTCAATAGCCACTGTCGCTGCCCCCCAGTTGCCCAGCGCCTGGTAGGTCAAAGAGAGATTACTCAGGGCAACCGCCGCGTTGAGATAATCGCCCTGTTGTTGGTATTGCTGCTGAGCTTGCTGTAACGGTGCGATCGCCTGATGATACTGTTGATTTTGGTAAAAGCTTTGGGCTTGCTGTTCCCCAATGGCGGCTGAGGCTGACTGGGCGATCAGAGTAGGGGTAAAATCAGGCAGATTGGGCACGTTTTGCGCGATCGCAGGCGTTAGCAAACTACAGGCCAAACAGGTCAAAAGACTCAGCAATCCGTAGCGCAGCCCTGTCTGTTTGACCATAATGTTGTGCCTCAGCCCTAAAAGAAGGAATAGCTAAACGAGAAATAAAAGCCGTTTTCCTGAAGCGAATTGCCGCGATCTTCAATCGAAATCAGCGGCATCCCCCAATCTAGACGAGCGGTTAGATCGTTTTGCTGATAGAGTAGCCCAATCCCAATGCTGGCTAGCGTGTTGGGATCGGGATCAATACTGTCATTATTCCAGCCATGCCCCAGATCAAAAAAGGGGGTTATTTGCAGCAATCCGTTGTTAGGGCGATCGCGAAAAAGAGGCAAGCGCAATTCTGCCGAGGCGATCGCGCCGCTGTCGGTCAAAAGCTGGTCTTGACGATAGCCGCGCACCGTACTTTGCCCACCCAGGCCAAACTGTTCTAAGGTCAACAAAGGATCATCGGCAAGTTGAACACTGCCCCGCAGCAGCAGCAAGGTATCGGGGGCTAAAAGTTTGACCCACTGCCCCTGCCCCTGCCAGGAAAAGAAGCGGCTATCGGGTTCACCAGCGTTGACGGTAGCATCCAAAAAGTCGAGACCAACGTTAAACTGCGATCGCAAAGCAATAACCTGCTCCGTACTGCGCTGCGTCCACTCTTGAAAGAAACGCAGAGCCGACAGCCGACTACGCCCTTGAGCATCAGCACCGGGCGAAAGCGGAAAAGGGCCAATATCTCCTAAGCCCAAACGAGTCTGGCTCTCTTGGTGAGCAATCGTCAAACCTACCGCAAACTCTTGCGTCGGTTGACGCCAAAGGGGTTGTCGCAGCGTCAACTCATAAAAGCTGGAATCGGCCTCAATTTCTAAAATATCAAAGGGCGCTTCAATCACATCGCTGTCACTGGTGCCAAAAGCAAATTGGAGGGTGCCGTTACGAGGATTAATCGGCACAGTGTAACTGAAATCTAAACTGCTGCTGCCCTCTGTCGTGCTATAGCCCAGACTCAACCCATCGCCAAAGCCTAAAAGATTAGCCTCGGTGACGGCAATTTGATGGCGAACGCTGCCAACGCTGGGCGAACGATTGTTATCTAGCGTATAGGTAACGCCAAAGCTATCGGCCTCGGTTACGCTCACGACTAAAAGATTGGTTCCTGGCTGAGTACCTGCCTGCAAATCAGCCGAAATATTCTCAATCAAAGGATCTAACTGCAAAAGCTGTAACTGCTCTAGCAAGCGGTTGATGTTGAGCGGCGGTGAAGCCCCTACCCCCAAACGGCTGCTGATATAGGCAGGCTGCAAGCGGCGGGTACCACTCACTTCAATGGTCTCTAAACGGCCTTCAATCACCTGAATGGTGGCGACCCCGTCTCGCAGCGGTTGGGGCGGAAAAATCGCCCCCGAAGTCACATAACCCTTTTCAACATAAAGTTGCGTTACAGCCGATCGCGCCTGCAGGATTTCGGCAAAGGTAACCGGGCGACCTGTATAGGGGGCGGTAACGGCTGCCAACTCGGCCTCGCTAAAGACAGTGCTGCCCGCTACTTCAAAACGATTGATCACAACGGTGGCGGTGTCCGTAGGTAGGCTGTCTTCGCTGGCGGCGGGGGGCTGGGGGCCTAAGAGTTCTTCTAAGGGGGGTAAAGTCGGTAGCGGCGTGAGTTCTTCAAACGGTGGCTCTTGCGGGTTAGGGGCTAAATCTTGCGGCGGCGGCAACGCCTGCGCCAGTTGTGGCGAAGAGGCATCAGGCGCTGGCAACGCCTCTGCTGCCCAACTGGTTGCCAGGTGAGATAACCCGCTCCACAAACCAGCGGTTAGGCTCAACCAGCCCAGAAGCTTGAGGTGTTGCACGCGTAAGATCCCGCTCATGATATAGGATGGCCCTCATACTACAGCTTTATCTGAAGTATGGGCTAAGCAACCCTCGGATCAATCACGGTTGCAACTGATTAAAACTTTTGCTGATGAAACTTTGCTGTTTTGCTGCTTTGATTCTGCTGAAGCGCTGCTGCTAGAAAAGCTGAGCTGCTTAGGGTCAACCCTTCTTAGCCGGGTGCCTATGGGGCTGGGGTGGCTTCCGTAGCCGCTTCGAGGAGATCCTGGGGCGATCGCAGTTGCCAGTGATGATCGGCGTCAAGCTGCAAGACGTGTTGATGGTAGGTGGCTAGAATGCGGCGATGCCCAACGCTGATAAAGGTCGTTTTGAGCTGTTTAAGCTGCTGATAAAGGCTGGCTTCGTTGTCCCGATCTAGGGCGCTGGTGGCCTCGTCTAAGATGGCATAGTCGGGCTGATTAACCAGCAGTCGCGCAAACGTAAGCCGTTGCTGTTCCCCTAGCGATAGCACATCGCCCCAGTCTTGCTCGGCGGCTAAACCGCCAAAGCGCTCGGCTAAATCCGGCAGATTGACTTGCTGTAAGATGTGCTGCAGTTTTTCGTCGTCGATGTCGGCTTGAACGTTGGGATAGCACATTTGCGCCCGCAACGTGCCCAAAATCATATAGGGCTTTTGCGGCAGAAATAACATGTGATCGAGGTCTGGACGGGCGATCGCCCCGGAACCCGAATTCCACAACCCTGCGATCGCCCGCAACAGCGAACTTTTGCCGCAACCGCTAGGGCCAACAATCAGCAACCCTTGCTGGCTGGGTACTTGCAGCGATAGATTTTCGACCAAGGTGCGCTGATAGTTGGGGGTTTGTAAGGTCAAATCGATTAAAGCCAGATCGGCGGCAGGCTGGGTTTTGATGATGGGTTGTTCGGCAGTTTCTGGCTGGGTAACCCCGTTGAGAAAGTCGGCAAATGTCGCTAGACGATCAATGCCTGCGCCAAAGGCCGTCAGCTCTTGGAACCGCGCCACAATCACATTGAGCGAAAAAAAGACGCGGACGAACGCTCCTTGCGCCTCGGTGACTTTGCCCACTTCCAAATCCCCTGCAAATACGCTGGGGGCGACCACAATGGCTGGCAGCACGTAGGGAATAAACTCATAGGCATTGGTGAGGGCGTTGAGGTTGAGTTCCCAAAACAGCAGATTTTTAAAGTTGTCAAAGGCGGCCATGAAGCGGGTTTTCACCTGCTGAGATTCCTGATCTTCTCCTCGGTAAAAGGCGATCGCTTCTGCATTCTCTCGAATCCGCACCAGGCTAAAGCGAAAGTTGGCCTCCCGCTTGAGCTGCTCAAAGTTGAGTCGCACCAGGGGCTTACCAAAAACAAACGCCGCCACGAGCGTTCCTACCACCGCATAGAGAATGAGAAAAACTACCAGCGATCGCGAAATGCCCCACAGCACACCGCTAAAAGCAATCACCTCTAGCAGCGAATCCACCACCACCAGCAAAAAGGTCAGCGACTCTTGGGTAAAGCTGCGTACATCTTCGGCAATCCGCTGGTCGGGGTTGTCAATCTCGGCGTTGCTCTGGTTGAGCTGATAAAAGGCGCGATTGGCAAAATACTGATCGACAAAATGATTGGTCAGCCAGCGTCGCCATTGCAAACCCAGGCGATCGCGCAGGTAGACATAGCCTGCTAGCAGCGGCGCATACAGCACCAACACCACAATAAAGATAATCACCGTTTGCCAAAACCGTGATTCGTTCTGGGCGGAGAGAGCCGAAATCAGCACGCCCCGTTTGTTGTTGAGCAAAACGCTCAGCCCCGTGTAGGCTAGCAAACAGACGACGACTAGCAGCAACAGCCCTCTGGCTTTCCACTTTTCGTCGCTGAACCAGTAGGCTTTAGCGATCGCCCAGAATCGCCCAAACACGCTGAAATCGACTCGATCCATTCGCTTTGCTACCCCATTGTTGGTCATCCTTTACAGACCTTAAACGGTGGCAGTGGCAGTCGCCATCATCACTGCGAACGAATCTATCTGAGTGCCGCAGTCAGATCAAAGGTAGATAAGATACATTGTTTGGAACGTGATGGCACAGAATTTAGCCTCTACTAGATCTGTAGATCTGCCTGATAGATCTCAGATAGATCTCAGACCCAGCGGGATGGTGGAGGCGATCGCCCCAAACGTTTGATACCGCTAACAGAGGCGTACTCAGGAGGGTTTTGCTGTGACGATTAGAGTTGATGAGCTGCCGTTGCTGTTGGCTGGCCCGCTGTTGCGCCATACCACGTCTGAGCAAGTGTCTGTTTGGGTGGCGCTACGGCAAGCGTATCGGGTCAGGTTAGAAGTTTACGCCACCACTGATCAGGGGCAAGTGTTAGCCGAAACGGTTTTGACGGGTGAGCGAACCACCCTTGCCCTAGGGCAACACTTGCATGTGGCGCTGGTGACGGCGCGATCGCCGGAGGGGCAAACCTTAACAAGCGATCGCCTCTATGCCTATGACCTGAGTTTTGTCGCCTCTGAGCGTCAAACGCCGCAAACCTTAGCGCAAGTGCTGAAGCCAACTCCGGTGGCGGATCTCAGCTATTTTGCTCACCAACGTCCTACCTTTGCCCTCCCGCCTGCCAAACTCCAAGATCTGCGTCTAGCCCACGGCTCCTGTCGCAAGCCCCACGGTGATGGCATGGATGCCCTTGCCATTTTAGACACGCTGATTCAGCAGTCGGCTGATCAGCCGACTGCTCGACCCCACCAGCTTTTTCTCACGGGCGATCAAATCTATGGCGACGATGTGGCAGACCCGCTGTTGTGGGTGGCTTCGCGTTTGGGGGATGCACTGCTGGGCTGGGAAGAAAAACTCCCCATCGGCCACAACCAGCTCGATCCGGTGGAATACTACACCCCGGCTCAGCTTTCAGTGGGGCAGCGGGCTGAGGTGGCGACGCGGCAAGGTGGCTTTACCGCTGGCTTGAGCGACAAGCGGCAAAAAGTGACTAGCCATCTGCTGGGGTTGGGTGAATTTTATGCGGCCTATGTGCTGGCTTGGTCGCCCAGTTGTTGGCCGCAGCAGCTTCCTAAAGGCAAAGAGATGTACCGCGATCGCGAGTCGATTCGCAGTTGGGATCGGGAAGCCAAAGATCTGCGCCAGTTTATTCATACGCTGTGGCGTGTGCGGCGAGCCTTAGCCAACGTGCCTGTCTACACCATTTTTGACGATCACGACGTGAGCGACGACTGGAACCTAAACCAGGCTTGGTGTTTGCGTGTGCTGGGGCGACCCTTGGGGCGGCGAACCGTGCAAAATGCCCTGTTAGGCTATGCCATTTTTCAAGGTTGGGGTAACACACCCGCGCGATTTGAACCCGCTACCTCTGGTGGTCGGCTCTTACAAGCGGCTCAGCACTGGTCGGCCTCGCAAGGCACCGATCAAGCTGCCGATGAAGCGATCGCCCAATATTTAGGAATGCCGCCGAGTGATCTGCACACAGGGCTACCCGCCTTTGTCGAAACAGATGGGGTGTTGATTTTAGCCCGCCACCCGGAGGCGATTACCTGGCACTACACGGTGCCAGGGCCTTGCCATGAAGTGATTGCTTTAGATACTCGCACCTGGCGGGGCTACCCGGCTGACAAATCTCCGATTGCACCGCCGATGCTGCTGTGCCCCACAGCCTTTGAGCAGCAGCTAACCCAACCGCTCAAAACCAGCCCCCTGCCAGACGACAATCACCATGCAACCCTGGTCATTGCCCCGACGAATGTGTTTGGGCTAAAGATTATTGATCGTATTCACAACTGGCAGCTACAGCGGCGCAAAGTTTTTTCGACTGATGTGGGGGACGCCTGGAACATTCATGACGAAGCCCTGGCGCAGCTTTTAACGACGCTGTTTCGGCAGCGGCGGCAAATTTTGGTGCTATCGGGCGATATTCACTACAGTTCGGTGGTGCGCTTGTCATATCAAACCGCCCAAACCCAATCGGTTTTGGTGCAGCTAACCACCAGCGCCTTTAAGAATGAAGAAATGCTCACCCGCCTGTTGCACACGCGGCTAAAAGACTGGCTTTTGCCAGAGCCGATCCGTCGCTGGGTTGGCTGGTCAACACCGCCCGATATGCTAGAGCTACCCACCTCCGAAACTCATACCCCTCCTGACTGGACGTGCGCCCTAGAGTGGATTCCGCGCCAGCGCTACGAAAATTTGCCTGTCGAGGCGCGTAACTTTTATCCGGGGGCACGGCGATCGCGCTGGGCTTGGTGCCAACGGCTGCTGTTTTGGCGCAGTCGCTGGTTTCAGTCGGGGCGCGAAGTGGTGGGTCTGAACAATATTTCGGTGGTGACGTTTGCCAGCACGGCTGCAACGTCGAGCGTCACCCAGCAAAATTACTGGATGACGCTGAGTAACCCGCCTGCGATCGCCGTCAGTCGCTTTACCAGCGACATTGCCCCCAATGCGGAGCTGTTAGATCCGCTTAGAAAGGGTAAACCAGGGGGGTAATGATTACTGTGATCAGCCAGAACAGCAGGTTGAGAGGAGTGCCAACCCGCAGAAAATCATTAAACTTGTAGCCCCCTGGCCCATAGACCATCAAGTTAGTTTGGTAGCCAATGGGCGTTGAAAAGCTAGCCGAAGCCGCCACCATAATGGCAATGACAAACGGCATAAAGTTAACGCCTAAGGTTTCAGCCAGCGATAAGGCGATCGGAAAAACCAGAGCAGCCGCAGCGTTGTTGGTAATGACTTCTGTCAAAATCGTGGTGATGCCATAAACCATGACCAGAGAAATCCAGGCGTTGTCGCCAGCTAGACTGATAAAGCTATTGGCGATCGCCCCAGCCGCTCCAGTTACCTCTAAGGCTTGCCCCATTGCCAGAGCCGCGCCGATGACGAGCAAGACCGACCACTCAATATTGCGAATTGCCTGAGTGGGTGAGCAGCAGCCTGTTACTAACATAGCGATCGCCGCTAAAATAGCGGCTTTTAGCATACTGAGCCAGCCAAAGGCCGCCAGCAGCACCATGGCAACTAAAATGCCGACGGCCAAGGCTGCTTTTTCGTGCCGCAACGGTTCAGAATCGGGGACACCGTTGATTAAATAAAAATCTCGCGAAACCCGCCGCTGTTCTAAAAAGGTGGGGTGTGCCTCTAGCAGTAGCACGTCGCCTGCTTGCAACCGAATGTTGCCCAGTTTGCCAGGAAGCCGCTCTCCATTACGGGCTACGGCTAAAACAACAGCATTATACTGAGTGCGAAATTGGCTTTCGCGAATGGTTTGGCCCACAATTGGGCTGGTATTAGACACCACGGCTTCAATTAAGCAGCGCTCGGTACGCGGTACCTCTAGCTTAAAGACCTGATCGGTGGCAGGCTGCAAGCCACGCAGCCGTTGCAAATCGACAATGGAGTCAATAACGCCGACAAAAACGAGCTGATCGTGCTGGCGCAGCAATTCTTTGGGGCTGACGGCGGGCAGCAGTTGATTTCCCCGCCCAATTTCAGCCAGGTAGAGTCCGGGCAGATGGCGTAAACCCGCCTGCTCTACCGTTTTGCCTGCTAGCGGACTGTTCTCCGCAACGACCATTTCAACGGTGTACTGGCGGCTATCTTCAATGGAGCCAAACCCCGACTGGCGATTGGGTAGCAGCCAGCGCTGGGTTAGCAGCAAAAAGATTGTGCCAGCGATCGCGCAGGGCACCCCGACCCAGGCAATATCGAGCAGTCCCATTCCAGGCGTGTCGGTGGCTGCAATCAGCAGACCATTGACCACCAGGTTGGTGCTGGTGCCAATCAGGGTGCAAATGCCGCCAAAAATTGCCGCATAGCTCAGCGGAATCATTAACTTAGAGGGGCTAATGCGCAGCTTGCGGCACCAGTCGCTCACGACCGGAATAAACATCGCCACTACCGGGGTGTTGTTGAGAAAAGCGCTCAGCCCCATCACCGGAACCATTAAGCGCCACAACGCCGCCCGCTCACTTTTGGGTAAGCCTAAAACCTGTTGCGAAATCCAGGCTAGCGATCCGGTTTGCTGCAAGCCCACGACGACAATGTAAAGCACTGCTACCGTAATCATGCCGCTGTTGCTAAAGCCAGCTAGCGCTGCTTCTTCGTCTAGGGTGCCGCTGAGAAATAAAACGGCTGCGCCGCCTAAAAAGATGATGTCGGCTGGTAAAGAAGTGGCGGCATTGAGAATAAAAGTCACCAGAACAACGGCGATCGCCAGTCCTGCCTGCCAGCCAAGCGCCGTCAAGGTTGCTGGCATAGCCCAAATTAGCGCACTGGCTAGGCTGAGGCCAAAGGCGGCTAGCGCTAGCAGCAACCAGGCTCTAGGCGATTTGGGCGTAAATCGACGCCAGCGCAAATATCCAACTTCCATGCAGGCAATCCTTACGGTAGAACCGTTGTAAATCTGGTCGGTGTCGAACTAGGGAGCCAGTTTTGATGTCGGCTCTATGTTGAATTGAATCACAAAACATTTGAAATTCATTTCAGTATTAATCAGGATTGTGTGAAGCGTCAACTTTTCTCATGTAAAAATTAAAAGGTTTGGATTTGAGAGAACTCACATGGCAAAGCAGGCCGAAGGTTCTGAGAAATCCGACCTGATTGCGTTGTTGCTGCAAACGTTTTTATTCAGGGAGTGCGATCGCCTCTGGCTGTCTCAATACCTACAGCCAGAATCTCTGATGGCAGAAAAGCTTTATTCCAATCGGCCTGTGTTTACGGCCTTTCGCCCTGAGGTGTCGCTAGATTACCTGTATGTGGTGGTGGCAGGTGGCCCGGTGGTGGTGCGCAGTACACCGCTCGATCGCATTATTGCCATGACGTATCCGGGCAGTTGTTTTGGTATGCGCAACCTGACGGTAGACTGTGGCTCGGTGGCGCGGGCGTTTCCTAGCTTGGTGGAGGCGTATAAGACGACGGATGTGATTAAGGTGCCTGTGGCGGCGATTCAGGCGTTGCACCAGGCTAGCCAGTCTTTTCGGCAGCGCTATGGTTTGCTATTTGAGCTACGGGAAAAGTTTCAGTACCATCTGCTGAATTGCAGCACCTATCCGCCGCAGGCAGTGGCGGCTTTGCTGCGATCGCTGATTTATCAAGAGCGATCGCTGGGCAACCAACCCCAAGCCGATGGGCTATTTGTGTTTGATCTACCTGTTGATCTAATTGCCCGCGCCTGCCAGCTCAATCACCGCACGGTGGAGCAGGTGCTAAAAGGCATGGTAAAAGTGGGGCTATTGCAGGTGAATAAAGACGCTGAAGCTTCTGGTGATTTAGTCGTTGTGGCTGATCCAGAAGGTTTAAAAGAAGTCTACGGAGCAACGCGCGATAAGGTGGCTTGGTGGCCGCTGCGCTAAAGCGACCAACTCAGCCGCAAAAGTGCTCGATCGCTAAAACAAATCCTGGCAGCACCGTTTCACCCGAAGGTTCAGTGGGGAGGGTTTTGAGTTCTGTTTCTTGTCCTGGGCGATAAATTTCAACCTGCTGATCTTGGGGGTTAATCAACCAGCCAAGGCGCACGCCACTTTGGATATATTCCTGCATTTTTGCTTGCAGGGTGGCGAGGCTGTCGGTGCGCGATCGCAGTTCAATGCTGAGGTGTATGCCTTTGAAGTCAACTTTTAGGGGAAGTGTTAGCAGTGTCATGGCCTTGAGGATGCGAGACGGGGCCGTGGGCGGAGTCTATTTGTTCATTATGGTATGAGCTAGATTGAACAGCAGGCGATCGCGCGATCGCCTGCTGTTTGATTGCTTAGCCCATCAGCAGCGTTTTGGTGAGAATGCGCATAATCTCACCGGGGCGTCCGGTGGGCAGCGGATCGCTCCATTCGCCTGCTTCGGCGTAGCCGAGGTTGTGTAGGCGGTTGATAGTAAGTTGCACGGGTTGAGGTTTGCCGAAAATCAATATACGGATTTTTTCGGGATGTGAGGCTTGCTCAGGCAGAACTGTAGACGCGATCGCGCCTGTTTGTTGAGATTGAAACATGAACGTATTCTCCTTTTTGGGTTTGAGCCTGGGTGGGAAGCCAAAAACCAAAGTGCTAAAGCCGAAAGCGCTTTGAACCCCTTCTGCTCTTGCTTTCTGGTTTCTGCCTTCCCGTATCCCAGAACCCAAAAACTTAGCCACCCC